>DATGBT010000001.1:0-4077 GCA_035312505.1 Balneolaceae bacterium
CCAAACTCAATTTTTTGCAAGAACGTCTGGTTCAGCTTCGTACTATCACTCATTTTGAATACCTCTCAATAAAATCACGTGCTTTAATAATTTCCTGTATCTCCCCGGTTTCGGCATCGGTTATTTGCACCTGGAAAAGACTGATGATGGCCTGACTCTCCAGGCACTCAATGGTCTCCGGAATCGTGGCGCACTCCTCTGTTTCACTTACCAGGTCGTTGACGCCCTGAACCACATACACTACTTTTTTCTGCGGAGTCTTCTCCTTTCTTTTCTGCTGTTCTGCCTTCTCATCCCCCTGGTCAAAATAGTCCCGTATAGCTTCTTCAGTGACAAACCACTGAACGCCCAGCTTTCTGCCTTTTAAGCGGCCTTCACGCAGGTACGCCCGAAGCGTCATTTTACTGATTCCCAGCAGGTCATGCAGGTCATCAACAGAATAGAGGGTTAGTGATCCAATTTTTCGCGGCATGGCTGCTTCTTTTTAATGATTTATAACTAACATTACTTATATATTATATGTGTTTAAACTACACAATTTACCTTTAGTTATTCAACACAAATCTCTTTTGGATCTGATACCCTAATCCTGTTACATTGGTAATAGTTGATCGAAAAATCACTGCAGGTACTCTTTTCTTCCCTTCTTAACGTCCTGCACCAAACTCCTCATTCCCAAGCAGGTAAATTCTTTTGTATCACAAAGGGGCATCATCATGAAGAAAAAAGTATTCACTCTGTTAGCAGTTCTATTTTTTGTTACATCAACGGCATTTGGCCAATTAAATGATTTCGGTATCAAAGTTGGCGGACAGTCAGCCGGTGCTTTTTCCGAACAAAATGATTTCAGCAGAGTTTTCGGGTTTGGCATCTATGGATTTGCTGATTTCGGGTTAAACCAACTGTTATTTACTACTATTGATCTTGGATATACAAAACGTGGTTTTACGAATTCCCAAACAGAAACGGATTCCATGGGTCAGATCATTCAAAAAGTCGAAGCTACTTCAAGACTGTCCTACATCTCTGTCGCGGGCTTTTTAAATTCAACTCTTTCAAGGGAATCACCATTTTATATTGGAGCAGGACCCAGAATCGATTATTTAATTGATTCTAAAGCAGGTAAATTTGACTTTACGTCGGTAACGGTTAAAGATAATACTTCAGAAGAACTTAAGGATTTCGTTTTGGGCGGCTCATTCGTTGCCGGTATTAAAGATTTATCTATGTTGAACAGCGATTTCAGAGTGGAACTAAAATATGAAGTGGATTTCACAGATTCTTTTAGTGAGTCTGCTTTTTCTTATAAAAATAATGCTCTGATGCTCGTAATTGGTCTGTCACTTTAACGTTTGTTTATAGTACAATGGCCTCGAGCCGATCGGTTTTGGGTTCGAATTCGACTTTAATATTAGCAGGCTGCCAAAACAAGTCAGGGACCAACCCATACATGCGTGATTATGTTTTAAAATTCAGATGAATATCGATATGAATTTTGCATAAAAAAACCGGATCCAGTGAGTGTCTCCCAAAATCCGGCTTTATTTTGTATCTCTAAACCAAAAAACCCGTTTACTGTACGGCTTCAGGAAGCACGGCTTCTCTTGATTTAATAAATTCGGCTTTTTTCTCTGTAACAAACTCTT
Source organism: Balneolaceae bacterium (assembly GCA_035312505.1). GTDB lineage: Bacteria > Bacteroidota > Rhodothermia > Balneolales > Balneolaceae > Rhodohalobacter. The sequence continues at coordinate 1,647 of DATGBT010000001.1, forward strand.
TTATTTGATTGGCTGAGATGTAAACCACAGGAATAAGCACAAGTGTAATAAGAGTTGAAGCAGTTAAGCCGCCAATAACTACACGCGCGAGCGATGCCTGGATTTCACCGCCGGCTCCCCATCCAAAAGACAGCGGGAGCAGGCCCAACACGGTTGTGAGCGTAGTCATCAGAATAGGGCGTAGTCTCAATCGCCCAGACTCCACAACGGCCTCCAGGAGATTCATTTTATTTTCCCGCCGTTTCAGGTTGATGTAATCCACAAGCACAATAGCGTTGTTCACCACAATTCCAACAAGCATAATGACTCCCATAATGCTCTGCATATTAAATGTAGTCCCTGTTAACAACATTGTTGGAATGATCCCCACAATAGCAACGGGGACGGCAAACATCACAATGAGCGGATCCAAAAAGCGTTCAAACTGAGCAGCCATTACCATATAAATGAGTACGAGAGCCATAAAAATGGATAACATGAAGTCGGCCTGAGCCTTTTGTTGCTCTTCATATTCACCACCGTATATAATGGAAAAACCTGTTGGGAGCGCCAAATCGCTGAGCTCTGCCTGTATTTTTTCAACGGCTTCACCAAGAGGCACACCACTTTCGAGGTTTGCAGTGATAAAGGTAACCCGCTGTCCGTTAATTCGGTTAATAGAAACCGGCCCCCTGGACGCCTCCTGATCAATAACGGTTGAAATCGGGATTGTTTCTCCAGTTGCCGATCGAACCGCAATGTTTTCAAGGTCAAGTACGCTCATACGGTCCTGTTCCTGAAGGCGAACCGTAATGGGAAACTCGTCGCCCCCTTCACGAAACACCCCCGCTCTCACTCCCCCGATATTGGCCTGTACTGCCTGTGCCACTTCCCGGCCCGTGAGGCCCAGCTCGGAGATTTTTTCGCGATCAAAGACGATATTCTGTTCAGGACGGCCCTCTTCACGATCCGATCGAACTCCTGTAACTTCCGGAATTCTCTCCATTCTTCTCCGAATCTCATCAGCCAGTTCGGTTGAGGTTTCAATATCGTAACCGCGAAGCTGTACCTGAACCGCTTCTTCTCCGCCCGACCCAAATATTCTTCGGAGTATCCACAATCCTGTTTGAGCCCGAACGCGAAAGAACCCACCCGGAATGCTGCCATCAATCTCGTTTCGTATTTGATCGGCCAGGTCGTAAGAATTAATGGTGCGTTGATCTTCATCAACCAATGCCAATTCTACCTCGGCATTTCCATTTCTTACTTCCGTGGTCATATACTTTATCTGATCCATCGGAGCAACGGCCGTCACTTTATTCTTGAGCTCGGTAAGGTATTCGTTGGCAACGGCGATGTTCATGCCATCAGGAAGATAAAAATCGATACTTATCTCATCTGCTTCTGTCTGCGGGGCGAGTTCCGTATCAATAAAACCGGCACCATAAACAGAAAATGCTATCAGCAGGGTTGATAAACCAAAAACCGTGTATTTCCGCTGAATGGCTACCCTTAAAAACGCTTTGTACTTGTTTTCAAATCGCTCAAAAAATATCTGAAATCGTCCCTTCTTTTTATCTCCTTCTTCTCCATCCGGCTTTATGCTCATAAATTTACTTGCAAGCATGGGTACCAGCGTAAGAGCTACCAATAGCGAACAGAAGAGGGCAAATACTACTACCAGGGCAAGCTCCTGAAACAGCGTTCCCGTTATGGTCTGCATAAAAACCACGGGCAGAAAGATAACCGATGTGGTAATGGTTGATGCAACAATAGCGCCCCCAACTTCGCGCGTCCCGGTGAGCGAACTTTCCATCAGGGATTTTCCATTACTCCGGAGCCTCACAATATTTTCAAGAACCACAATGGCATTATCTACAATGAGGCCGACCCCGAGTGCGAGCCCTCCAAAACTCATCTGGTTCAGCGTTAAACCGGTAAAGTAGAGCAACCCAAACGTAGCAATTATGGATACAGGAATTGCAAGCGAGATAATAAATGTTGTGGACCCGTTTCTCAGAAACAGGTAGAGAATAAAGATAGCCAGCATGGCTCCCCAAACGGCCGATTGCTGCACATTGTCGATTGAGTTTTGAATAAAATCGCTTTGATCAATCACCACCAACAGGTTCAGGTCATCCCTGGATTCATTAATTCTTGCTACCTCCTCCTCAATTTGCCGGGAGACTTCCACCGTGTTTGCGCCGGTTTGTTTCCGAATCCCCATGCGGATCATGGGCTGGTCATTAATATTAACCATACGGCCGATGTCTGCATATGAGTCTTCTACTGTGGCCACATCTCTAACCCGAACCGGTTTCCCGTCAATTCTGGTGATGATAGTTTCTGATATCTGATTGACATCCGTAAACTCACCCAGTGTTCGTACATAGAGCTGGGTAAACCCATCTTTTACATTTCCTCCGGGTAGCGTGTTATTTTCTGCAATGAT
>DATGBT010000002.1:0-2773 GCA_035312505.1 Balneolaceae bacterium
AATCGATACAGGTTTTTCAGTTTAGTTCTCTGGATGAGCTGAAATTGGTATTAGCCCACGAAGTAGGGCACGCGCTTGGACTTCCGCACGTGGAAAATCCGTCTTCAGTTATGTATTACCTGATGGGTAATCAAAAAATGAATGGCCTTGCATTAACCGGCGAGGATATCGAAGCGCTGAAGGCCATCTGCACCGACCAGGTGAAATAACCGAGGTGAGTAAAACCCTTGCCGCTTACGCGGAATACCCGGGCAAATACGATGTAATTTGCTCGTGCCTCAGAAACTCAATGAAATTCAAAAATACTCTGGATATGATTTTGTCATGTTTATAAAGCACGTGCCAGTGAGTTTGAATAGGATATCCCTGCAAATCAATTGTTGAAATCATTCCTGTACGAAGCTCCGACGTCATGCTCAATTCTGAAATTAATGAGATGCCGATACCGGCCATTATTGCCTGTTTTACCGCTTCGTTGGTTGCAAGCTCCATTGTTTTTTCCGGATAAATACCAGCAGCTTTGAGCTCCCTCTCCATGACCATCCTTGTGCCTGAACCGCTTTCCCTGTAGATAAAAGGTTCATTCTTCAGATCTCCCAAACTCAGATTTTTCTTATTTGCAAGGGGATGGTCAGCCGGGCAGGCCATAACCAGCGGATTCGACAAAAAAGATTCAGCAGTTATGGTTTTGTCTGCAGGCAGCTGGGTTAAAATAGCCAGCTGATATTCATTTTCGTAAAGGTGGCTCAGCACTTCGTCTCTGTTGGTCACTTTAAGGCTGATTTTTATTCCGGGATACCTTTTTTGAAAAGCACCCAGCAGATAGGGCAGGAAATATTTCGCCGTAGAGGCTGCTGATACAGAAAGCGTACCCTTTAATCCTCCTTTTAGTTCAGAAACATAGGCTTCAAATGCATCGGTTTGGGTTTTGATGGTTTGCTGAACGCGGAGTAGCTCTTCACCGGCCTCAGTAAGAAAAAGTGTTTTTCCCGAATATTTAATGAGCGGTGTACCAACAGAGTTTTGAAGCTGTTTAATCTGAATAGATACGGCAGGCTGAGTCATATGGAGCGACTCAGCTGCTTTTGTGATGCTCTTTTTTCGGGCAACGGCCTCAAATATTTGTAGCTGGTGCAGAGTATAGTTCATAAATAATAGTTTATGACATTTATAATAATTATTAATTAAGATTAATCAAATGTTTCTGATAATTTCAAATTCTCTAAATTATTGAATAGCAATATCATCAAACAGAAAATTATTTTTAGCAGCTATGCTCGGTATCTGCTGAGAAAAAAAAATAATAGTAATACATAGAATTTAAATAATGGCTGAACAATCATCTGCAATTACTCTGGCTTATGGCGACGGAATAGGACCCGAAATTATGACTTCAACCGTTCGCATATTGGAGGCAGCGGGTGCAAACCTTCAATTTGAAGAGATAAAAGTTGGAGAAAAAATTTATAGGAAAGGAATTAAAGCAGGTATAGAACCCGGAGCCTGGGACGTAATACGGCGAAATAAGATCTTTTTGAAAGCTCCGATTACAACGCCACAGGGTGGAGGGGTGAAAAGCCTGAACGTAACGCTGAGGAAAACACTGGGGTTGTATGCCAATGTGCGTCCGTGTAAATCTTATTACCCATACGTTAATACCAAGCATCCCGAAATGGATGTGGTTGTAGTAAGGGAAAATGAAGAGGATACCTATGGTGGGATTGAGCATCGGCAGACCTTTGAGGTGTACCAGTGCCTGAAACTGATTACCCTTCCGGGTACAGAGCGAATTGTGCGTTATGCTTTTGAATATGCAAAGGCGAACAATCGTAAACGCGTTACCTGTTTCACTAAGGATAACATCATGAAAATGACGGATGGACTTTTTCATGATGTGTTTAAAACCGTAGCAGGAGAATACCCTGAAATCGATTCTGATAACCTAATTGTGGATATCGGAACCGCGAGACTGGCAGACGAACCGGAAAAATTTGACGTGATCGTTACGCCGAATCTTTACGGAGATATCATATCCGATGTTGCAGCTCAGATATCTGGCTCGGTTGGGCTGGTGGGTTCTGCCAATATCGGAACAGAATGCGCTATGTTTGAAGCGATCCATGGCTCGGCTCCGGATATTGCCGGACAAAATATCGCCAACCCTTCGGGACTCCTACAGGCGGCTGTGATGATGCTCGTTCATATCGGCAAGCCGACAGTTGCGGCATCTATTCAAAATGCGTGGTTAAAAACTCTTGAGGATGGCATTCACACCCCGGATGTGTTTAATGAAAAGCAGTCAACCCGAAAAGTATCCACAGAGGAGTTCACAGATGCAGTGATCGATCGACTGGGAATGATGCCGAGAAAATTACACAGTGTAAGCTACCCCGAAACGCATCAACGAATAGAGACCGAATTAAAGCTGAGCCGCGGTGAGTTTAAGCCATCAAAAAGGGTGAAACGTGAACTTAAAGGAGTTGATGTATTTGTATACTGGGAACCCGAAGATCCTGAGAAACTTGCAGCTTTGCTGAAAAGCGGAGAATCGTCTGAACTGGGGCTCGTAATGTTTACCAACCGGGGAACTAAAGTGTGGCCCGACGGACTTGACGAAACGTTTTGCACCGATCACTGGAGGTGCCGTTTTTATTCGGAAAAAGGAGCAATTTCACAAAATCAATTAATAGAACTGTTTCAAAAGCTAAGCAAGCGTGGAATCGATATTATTAAAACGGAGAATTTGTATGAATTTGACAACGAAAAAGCCTTT
>DATGBT010000003.1:0-7954 GCA_035312505.1 Balneolaceae bacterium
GCGTGCTGTCAAAAAAGATCATAAAAGCGGGTTTTAAAGCGAAAATTGTGAGTGCAAATTCTGCAAAACCGGACGAATCGTTTGCGGGGAGGGAATACGATCAAACATTCTTACAGGAATTGCCGGAGAGCATTGATCCCTGTGGTGAAAACGGTGAATTCCACACGTTTGTTTACGATGGCCCCATTTTCTCAAAGCCGATTCCGGTTACGTGTGGAAATATTATTGATAGTGTATTTCCGTCTCCCGGGAATTCGTCAGAAAAGTTTCGTATCGCTTATACTAAATTGCAGAGGGTATAAATGGCTAATTGATCTCTTTAAGCTGTCCGTCATCAATCTGCACGGTTCGTTTGGGAAATTTTCTGATTACATCGTAGTCATGGGTAACCATCAGAACAGCCATCCCCCGGTTATTAATTTGCTGAAGCAGCTCCATGATGGATGCACTCGCCTCCGGGTCAAGATTTCCGGTGGGTTCATCGGCAAGCAACAGGCGAGGTTCGTTTGCAAGAGCTCTTGCAATAACGACACGCTGTTTTTCCCCGCCCGAAAGATCGTTGGGCATGGCGTTTCGTTTATGGCTTAGTCCAACCAGGCCAAGAACTTCCATTACTCTTTTTTTGATGAGTTTTTTCCCCTGTCCGGTTACCCGAAGTGCAAATGCCACGTTGTCGAATACATTTCTGTCTGGCAGCAGTTGAAAATCCTGAAACACAACACCGATTCTGCGACGCAGAAATGGCACTTTTTTTTCGGGAAGGTTTGTTACATCAAAATCTGCTACATGAATCACTCCAGTTTCCGGTTTAACGTCGCGGTACAGCAATTTTAGAAAAGAGCTTTTTCCCACTCCTGTCTTGCCGATTACGTAGCAAAATTCACCGGTTGATAAGGCAAAATCTACGCCCGCAAGAATGGGACGGCTGTCGTACGAAACGGTTACATTACTTAAAAAGATAACATCATTCCCCATTATTGCAGTACCATTGTAATTCGCAGGCTATTATCATGAGCCGGTTTTAGTTCAAATCCGTCATACGCTTCAAGAAGATTGAACTCCGATTTTTCTGTTATGTCGGACATCTCTTCAAAGGTATAAATTTTTTGGTGATGTGTTTCTTCAATCATCTCTTTTTTCCCGCTGCCTGCTACGTCGGTTATTTCAATATGAAAACGATTTGTGTGTATTCTCTCTTTTGCATTATAGGTACTTTCGCGATGAAATCGTGTAAAGGCATTGACTCTTCTTGAGTTGTTGTTGAGCACTTTAATAGCTTGTCGTGAGTTTCTAGGAGTAGTAAAATCAAAAATAAAAATACCTTTATTTTTCAATACACTTGAAACCTGGCTGAAAAGTTGCTCAATCTCTTCTTTTTTATGGAGGTAGTTCACACTGTCGAACACCATAAACACTACATCAAACTTCTTATCGAGCCTGATGTCCAAAAAGTCAACGACTTGAAAATCGACTTCTGAGTTTACTTTATTACCCTTTTTTTGAGCAGCTTTAACCATTTCAGGAGCTCCATCGGTAGCGGTAATGTTGAAAAACCCCAGCTCTTCAAGTGATAACGCCATAGTGCCCGTTCCGCAGGCTAATTCAAGCAGATCCCTGGCTTCGGGATGGTGATGCATAATAATTTCATCAATATAATCTGCCCAGGTTTCGTAGTCTACATCTTGCATAACGCTATCGTAAATCTCGGCAAGGGTAGTATAGGGATCACGTTTTTTGATGGATAGATTCATCTCATTTGATTTCTGTTTTTGGCCAGAAGAACTGCAAGTTCATATGCAGCGAGAAAAGAGGCGTCATCTGCCCGGCTTTCACCGGCAATCGAAAAGGCCGTGCCGTGGTCGGGTGACGTTCGAATAATGGGTAGTCCCGCTGAAAAGTTGACTCCATGTCCGAATGATAGTGTTTTAAACGGTATTAGCCCCTGATCGTGATACATCGCCAGGGTTGCATCAAACTGCTGATTCATTCGGGTTCCAAAAAAACCGTCGCCGGGAAAAGGCCCTTCTGCTATTATTCCGCGCTCATTCGCTTCGGCAATAGCAGGTGTAATAATATCCATTTCTTCCCGGCCAATAACACCGCCGTCTCCTGCATGTGGGTTTAAACCTAATACGGCGATTTTCGGAGATTCAATCCCAAAATCATGTATCAGGCTGTCGTTGAGTACAATCAACCGATTCACAATTCGGTTTTGTTCAATCAGAGCGGCAACCTCTTTTAAAGGTTCATGAATTGTTACCAGGGCAACGCGGAGGGTTGCGTTTACCAGCATCATCAGTACCTGAGTGGTATTGGTTTTTTTTGCCAGGAACTCTGTGTGGCCGGGAACGTTGTATCCTGCAAGACGAATCGCCTCTTTCGAGATGGGCGCGGTAACCAGCGCATCAGTCTTGTTCTGTAAAGTAAGTTCAACGCCGGCTTCAACGGATCTCATTGCCCAACTTCCCGCGGCAGCCTCAGTTTTTCCGGGATTTATAACCGGACTTTGAAGGTCATCTCCAATCTGATAAATATTAATGATTCCGGCTTCAGTATCATCAGTGTGTCTCATTTCCCTTGAGGGAAGGTCAAAACCGAGTTTCTCCTGATAAAAATCGAAGACACTTTTATGGCCAATCCAGACAGGAATAGCTTCTTCAAAATTGATTTTATGCATGGCTTTAAGGGTGACCTCTGGGCCTATCCCGTTAAAGTCACCCATACTAATGGCAATTTTCTGTTTCATGCATCAAAAATAGTGAACTGAATACACCTCACAAACTTTAAAACCAAGCCATTTTCAAAGAAATCAGGACTGGGAAATAAGACGGAAGTCGCCAAATCCGGTGGTGGCTTCAAAAATGAGTGTACGGTTATTATACTCCCATACTTCACGGGTTGGTGCATCTGCCGGAAGCCGGCGCTCTATGTTTTCCGGCGGACCATAAAGAATATATGCCCGGCCCTGGTCGGTTTCGAAACCGGGTGTCTGTAAGGACGAGAAATTCTTGTAAGCGTAATCGATACGATTATAATATTCGGCCATCAGCTCGTTAAACTCGGTATTTGGAGAGGGGTCCCGTTGATTCCAAAATTCTCTGAATTTCTTCTCTTTCTCTGCTGTTGATCCCGAACGGAGGCGATTCAGCTGGCTTTCGTCGACAATAAATTTCATCATCTCAATTGCGATGTCAAGGTTGTAAAGGCTCACAGGCATATCCAGCCACTGCGAATTAACCCTGCGCGTGTCAACCGGTTTTTCTTTTCCGTCTTCGTGGAGCACTATACGATAGCTGGCATTTTCAAAATTCTGGTTCGGAATATTTACCACAGCAAATCGGTGACCGTTCTGCGAAATCGTCCCGTTTAGGGTAAGATCTGTTGTTTCCGAAGAATTCAGATCAAAAGAGTCTACAAAAATAAAATCTTGTTCTGTAAGCTTCTTGGTAAGCACTGTATCCCTGTTTTCGCTGCCGACTGATAGTTGTTGCAGTGACAGTGTAAATGAATCTTCTGAATCGGGCACCTTGAATAATAGCGAGTAGTCCTGGCCATAAAGTACCTCGTTGCCGTAATTTAGAAGCGTGCCTGAGAATTTTTCGTCACTGATATCGAAGTGATCCAAAAGGATAAAAGATGTGGAGTCCGTATCGGAAAAATTTGGCAGAGAAAAGTTTCTGCGGTTAGAAGATTGTTCACGAACAGATCCTGCACGAGACAGTTGGAGCTCGTAGTGATACTCACCCGGTTCAAGAGTTGTGGATACGTAGCCCTGGGTATAGTCATACCTCGATTTAGTCTGCTCAAATGTATCCACCCAAACTGTATCCTGCCAGTTTTCCCTGAAAACCGAGAGCGCATCCGATGATTTTCGGCCGGAGCGGGGAGCATCTCCTTCGAAAATTTCAACTCCCATGCGAACCGGCGCAAAGTATTGAGCTTCGGGAGTTGGTGGTTTCATGTTTGGCCGGGATTTTAAAAAGGGTATAAAATCGTAATCGAGCCGAAATGTCACAAAAATTTGGCTCTCATCGTCTTCTCCGGGCAATAAAATGTGATCGATATAGGCAGCGGGCTGATCTGCACGCTGCAGCAGGGATTGATATGTGGTTTCACCCCTGCGCTGAGCATCTGCCTGGGGAATCATCGATGTTAGGAAAAGAAGCAGTGCAGGAAGAAGGATAGATAATTTAGACATAATAGATAAAGGATTTAAAATTTCGATACACTTATCAGATATTATAAGATCTATCTTTGGAACGTGAACGATACATTGAGTATTATCAATCCGCGAAAACTAATTTAAGACACTCTGTTATGAAAAACAGCTGGCTCCAGGATTTAAAGAATAAAATTGCATCAGAAGAAGAAAAAATTAAACAAGGCGGTGGAACCCGGCGTATCGAAAAAGAGCACAAAAAAGGAAAACTGACGGCAAGAGAACGTATTCAGTTTTTGATAGACGATGACGGCGAGTTCTACGAAATCGGACTCTGGGCGGCATTCGACATGTATAAAGATGAGGGTGGTTGCCCTTCAGCAGGAGTTGTTGCCGGGATTGCGCCGGTAGAAGGCCGGGACTGTATGATTGTTGCCAACGATGCAACTGTGAAAGCCGGGGCATGGTTTCCCATGACTGCCAAAAAGAATCTGAGGGCACAGGAAATTGCTATTGAAAATCATCTTCCTCTCATCTATCTGGTGGATTCTGCGGGAGTATACCTGCCCATGCAGGATGAAATTTTTCCCGATAAAGAGCACTTTGGGCGCATATTTCGAAATAATGCAGTTATTAGTGCAAAGGGGATTCCTCAAATAGCGGCAATCATGGGTAGTTGTGTGGCCGGAGGGGCCTATTTGCCAATTATGAGTGATGAAGCACTGATTGTAGATGGCACGGGAAGTGTATTTCTTGCAGGCAGCTACCTCGTAAAAGCTGCCATTGGAGAAAACGTAGATAATGAAACGCTGGGAGGCGCAACTACTCACACAGAGATCAGCGGCGTCACCGATTATAAAATGAAGGATGATACGGAGTGCCTGCTAACGATTCGTGATCTTGTAGGAAAACTCGGCCCCTTTAAAACAGCGGGATTTAATCGTAGTAAATCTGTGAGTCCTGCTATTGAGATGAAGGATGTGCTTGATAATTTTCCTGACGATAGAAATAAGCCCTACGATGTTTTTTCTATTATTGAGGGAATTGTGGATGCAAAATCTTTTACAGAGTATAAAAAAGGCTATGGACAAACCCTTGTAACCGGCTATGCAAGAATCGATGGGTGGAGTGTGGGGATTGTTGCCAACCAGAGAAAAATTGTAAAGAGTAAATCGGGCGAAATGCAGATTGGCGGCGTCATCTATTCTGACAGTGCCGATAAAGCGTCACGGTTTATTATGAACTGTAATCAAAAGAAAATCCCGATTATTTTTCTGCAGGATGTAACCGGATTTATGATTGGCAAACGAAGTGAGCAAGGCGGAATAATAAAAGACGGAGCCAAGATGGTGAATGCAGTGGCTAATTCCGTGGTGCCAAAAATTACCATTATTACCGGTAACAGCTACGGGGCCGGAAATTACGCAATGTGTGGTAAGGCCTACGATCCGCGATTTATTTTTGCATGGCCAACGGCACAAATTGCCGTTATGGGTGGAACTCAGGCCGCGAAGGTGCTAACCCAGATAAAAGTTTCATCACTGGAGAAGAAGGGGAAAGAGATTACGGAGGAAGAGAAGTCTGAAATCCTGAAGAAAATTAAAGATCGTTATGATGCCCAGACTGATGTACGGTATGCGGCGGCAAGACTCTGGGTCGATGGTATAATTGATCCGGAAAATACCCGGAATAAAATCTCCTGTGCGATTCGATATGCCAATTATAATCCCGACATACCGGAGTTTAAGACCGGGGTTTTGCAGGTGTAGAAGATTTTCTCATTCTCAATGAATATTGCTTAACTCACTCCCTGCATCAACAGAGCACAAACGTAAGCTGCATAAGTACCCAGGGCATAGCCTAAAACAGCCAGCAGTACACCTACCGGAGCAAGCGCTGGGTGAAAAGCAGAAGCAACGATTGGAGCTGAGGCTGCACCACCGATGTTGGCCTGGCTTCCAACAGCTGTAAAGAAAAAAGGAGCCTTTATCAGTTTGCCAACAAGCAGAAGCAGAGATACATGGATTAAAATCCAGACAATGCCAATCACAAAAAAGCCGGGTGCTCCTAGAATGGAAGAGATGTCCATTTTCATGCCGATCGTCATTACCAGAATGTAAATAAATAAGCTGCCTATTTTTGATGCGCCCGCACCTTCAAGTTCTCTTACCTTTGTAAAAGACGCAAGGAGACCACCGGTGGTAGCAATTACGATAAGCCAGAAAAAAGCCGAATCGAGGCTAAAACTTTTTAATAAAGGGGCATTTTCACCGATCCAGGGAGCGATGATATCACCGCCTAAATGACCCAATGCGGTAATTACAAAAGCAACGGCTCCCAGCTTTACAAAATCGACGAAGGTGGGAATACGTGCAATATTAGTCCGGTATTCTTCAATACTGTCGCGTAGCTCTTTAATGGCCGAAGAATCGGCTTTGAACCATTTATCAACCCTGTCGGACATACCGGCTCCATAAAGAAGAAAGCCCAGCCAGATATTAGCCACGATAATATCTACGGTAACCATAGCACCAAAGAGATCGTCGCTAGGGTTAAACACCTCGTACATGGCCGCCTGATTGGCCCCGCCGCCAATCCAGCTTCCGGCTATAGTAGAGAGTCCGCGCCAAACTTCATCGGGACCTGAGCCGCCAACGATGGAAGGATCAAAAAAACTTATAATTAAGATAGCGAGTGGCCCGCCGATTACAATGCCTGCAGTTCCGGTTAAAAACATTATAATTGCTTTTGGGCCCAGGCTTATTACCCCTTTGAAATCGATGCTGAGGGTTAGCAGAACCAGGCAGGCCGGAAGCAGATATCTGGATGCCATATAGTAGAGATTGGAATCGGCTTCATTTACAATGCCGAATGTAGTTAGAAGCGAAGGAATAAAGTAGCATAGCAGCAGTGATGGTACGAAGCGATAGAATTTTTGCCAAAAAGGGTGCTTGCTGCTGGCCGTGGTAAAGATCAAAGCCAGAATTGCCATTAGAACCCCGAAAATTACGGCGTCGTTGGTGATGAGTGCTGCTATATGTATTGTCATAATATTTTGACAGGTTGAAAAATGTAGTCTGAAAATGAGGAGGTTTTAGTTAAAAATCATCCTTTGTTTTTCGATTGTACACATATATGTACTCGGAATTGCTGTGTATGTGTAAAGAGAGGAAGTGAGATGTTCATTTCTTGGATAATTTTGCGATATTCACGCAGAGAAAATTGAGAAATAAGAATGGAGCTGACAGTGAAAGAAAGTATTAAAATTGCATCAGGACAAGGTTTTTGGGGAGATTTACCGGATGCACCGGTTCATCAGGTGAAAAAAGGCAATATCGATTATCTGGTCATGGATTATCTGGCCGAAGTTACAATGTCGATTATGCAGAAACAGCGCATGAGAAATGAGAAATTCGGCTATGCCCGCGATTTCGTAGATGTGGTTGCATCAACCCTGAAGGAGGTAAAAGAAGACGGAGTTAAAATTATTTCAAATGCCGGAGGGGTGAATCCGCGTGCCTGCAAAGATGCTATCCTGGAGGTTGCAAACGAAATGGGAATCAGTGGTTTAAAGATTGCCGTTGTTGATGGTGACGATATTTTGCCCGTGCTTGATGATCTGATTACGGACGGGCATTCACTGAACAATATGGAAACTGGTGAGCCGATCGTATCTGTAAAAGATTATTTATTGAGCGCAAATGTGTACCTGGGCTGCAGGCCCATTGTTGAGGCGCTTGAAAAAGGCGCGAATATTGTGATTACCGGCAGGGTAACGGATACGGGACTTACACT
>DATGBT010000004.1:0-5122 GCA_035312505.1 Balneolaceae bacterium
AGTACCTCAACCGGAAGATTATACGCCTGCTGCTGAGGTATATCAATGGAACCATCCATTTCACCATCGGCATATGAAAAGGTAATTCGTATTCCCAGCTCCTGATTGTTAACTACGATAGCGCCTTCCCAATATCCCTCATATTGATCATCATGTACGGAGATCAGAGGATTTAATGCAAACAATAAATAAAAAAAGAGAAGGTATGGTTTCATGTATTTGTTAAAGAGATAAGGTCGTGAGCAAAATAATCTGCAAGAGATGCAAAAATATCATATAACAAGCCCATTTGCCAATGAATTTGCTCTCTTTTAAAAATTTGATGAAATCATTGTGGAGTAAACATTTATTCATTTACCTCAGTATCAGATATGTTAAACCCTTCTATGGAAACAGCAGCCATAAAAAAAGCCCGACGCAGCAGCCGGGCTTTTTATTAAAATCAGATATCTGATGCTGCGCTTACATATCCGGGTTTGCAACACCAATTACGCCACAGCCTAATCTTGGGCCGGCTGCTCCTGTAGGCTGTGTAATAAGATCATCTTCATCTGCATGTACAATAACTCCATAACCCACAATTGAGTTTTCACCGGAAAGAGAGAGCATGGGGTCTACAAAATCTACTGTCGCTACTCCGTCCTCATTCGATGGCAGATTACCAAGATCACCTATGTGGCGATTATCATCCGTAGGTGCACCATGATCCATTCCTTCAGGATTAAAGTGTCCGCCGGCCGATGTACCGTCCGCAGCACGGCAATCACCATATTCATGAATATGGAAACCATGCAATGTTTGAGATCCAAGGCCACTTACTTCAGCTTGTACTCTAACTCCATCATCTGTTTGGGTGAATGTTACGGTACCCTCAATTGAATTTCCTTCTGTAGGATGAATTACAGCCGTCGCCAGCTCAGTTTGCGGTCCTTCGTGAATAACTTCTGTCACTTCCTCCTCTTGCTGTGATGCACAAGACATCAGTAAAAAAGTCGCTAAAATTGTTGTTAGTAATGATTTCATTGTTCTTATAAAATTTGATTGAGATTATACTACATGAACAGTGTTGAAAGTATAGACATTCAATAAATGAACTTAAAATTTATTTACAGGTAAATTGTGCTCCAGTCTGCTATTAAAGCGCCTGCGTAAAGGCTGTATTTTTGATCCATCAGAAGGTGATCGGCTTTGTCGAGCGAAATAAAGCTTTTGGGATGCATTGCTTTCCGGTAAATATGGGCCGCGTTGTCAATCCCCACTGTATCATCGAGTGGCGCATGCATTACAAGTAGTGCACGGCCGAGATTTTTGATATAGTCATCCATTTTTGCTTCTGCCAGATCATCCAAAAACTGTTTTTTAACTTTAAAAGGGCGGCCCGCCAGCTTCACGATGGCTTCGCCCGTCCGTTCAATCTCCTCTTTTTTTGATTCGAAATGGTGCTCAACATGACCGGGGTCTGAGGGAGCACCGATTGTAACAACGGCTTTTACCGCATCCATGCGCCCGGCTGCCTGCAAAACAGCTGCTCCTCCCAGTGAATGTCCTATCAAAATTGAGGGTGCGTTACCTCTGTTGCTCATATACTCATAAGCTGCAATCAGGTCGTCGACGTTGGAGCTAAAATTCGTGTCAGAAAAATCACCTTCACTCTCACCGAGTCCTGTGAAGTCGAACCGTAGGGTTTCAACCCCCTCTGCTGCGAGTGCCTTGGTAATATTCCCGACTGCTTTCAAATTTTTTGAACATGTAAAACAGTGTGCAAACAGTGCACAGGCTTTAACACCCGATTCGGGTTTGTCGATTCTGCCTGAAAGTGTTTCACCCAGTGCTCCTTCAAATTCTATTCTTTCTGATTCCATTATATATCCTGTTTCTTTATAACTTTCTGGTTAAGAAAGTGATCATTGAGCAATCATTCTATCATGAAAGGTTAACAATTTGCTAATTCCTTTTTGAATTGAGTAACCAGAGTTTCATCAATCATACTTCTCTTTTGGACTGATTCATTATCCGTTTCACCCTTCTTTCTGCAACTCGCGTGAATTTCCTTCAACCTTCCGCTTTGGTTAAGCGGGTTAATAAACTCCGGCTTCATACCTCCGCCCGGCATAATAATGATATCATCTCCTGCCCGCTGCAGGAGTCTTTTAAGTAAATCGATTCCCTGTCCCACGCCCGGCTGCTGACCTGATGTTAATATTCGCTTAAACCCCAGTGCCTTAATATCTTCCAGTGCTGTAAAAGGATCAGAGACCTCATCAAACGCCCTGTGAAACGTGCATGGAAGTTCTTCTGCCAGGTTAATGAGCTTTTCGCAAGCCTCTTTGTTTACAGTTTTATCTGATCTTAATATGCCAAAAACAAAGCCATCAGCACCGGATAATTTCAGCAACTTCAGCTCTTCGGCCATCACCTCAAGGTCAAGTTCAGAATAATTAAAGTGGCCACCCACTGGCCTCAGCATTACAAAAACCGGAATATCAACATACTGTTTTACCACGTTCAAAAGGCCGGCACCAGGTGTGAGTCCACCCTCGGTATAAGAAGCACAAAGCTCCAGGCGATCGGCACCGGACCGGGCCGCAGTAACGGCGTCATCAGCGTTGAAGATTGGTATTTCAAGAGAAATTTTTGGATCTGACATAGGCTAAATATATGGTAAAAGACCTTGAAATATATACTCATAATCCTCTCTTACATCATAAAGAGAAACTGAAGCCTCTCAGGCATCATTAGTAAAGTAAAGAGCCATTTACTTACCGAGCTCTTCAACAGGGTCCCAATAGTGCTTTTCGATATTAACGGTGTACTCTTCCGTAAACTCAACGTCTTCTTGCTCGAGCCTCTCCTTCATGGCATCCCCGGGAAAATACGCGCGGCCCGTTAGCTGCCCCAAGCGATTTACCACCCTGTGTGCCGGATATTCCTCCCCCTCTTTGCTGTTTATTAAATTATTTAGTGCATAACCAACCATCCTTGCGCCCGAGCGAACCCCAAGATATCCTGCAATCGTACCATATGTCGTTACTTTACCGGGGGGTATTTCGGCCACTATATCGTATACTTTTTGGTAAAAATCGTTCTTGTTCATTCCTGCTTTTAGATTAATGTCTTTTGGTCACAAACTGACGAATACATGATTTTTAACAACTTTATATTTACTCTGTGCTAAACAATAATTACCCTTTTAAAAAGGAACGGATGCACGAACCCTGTAGTAAAAATCATAATCTGCATCTGTAAAAAGAACTTCGGCAGGCTGTGCAATTCCCAGCGACTGGGCGATATTTATCCCAAACAGGCTGAGTGAATTTTTGATCTCTGTCCCTGCTCCCCACCGCTCCTCTCGTCCAAACGTATCACTCTCAAACCGGGCATCCCAAACAACACCTGCATCCGTAAAAAGTGCGATTGATGTAGCACCCAAATTTACAACTCCCAAAACAGTTGTTTCAAGTGATGGCAAAAAGGGTATTCGATACTCCAGACTTGCAAACGCAACTTTTTCTCCGGCAATAAAGCTGCGATAACCTCGTACCCGTTCAGCTTCGCTAAACAGTTCAAGAGGCACCTCGCCTGGGAGAATCAGGCTCACATTATCATATCTGGAAAACCCGATATAATCCTGTGGAAGCGGTGTACCCCACTGTTGCTGGTATCGCCCGTACAGATAAAATCGCTGTAACCCCAGCCCCGGCAGCACCGAATAGGCGCTTATATCGGCAGTGGCAAAACGCACGTCCGAAGCGAGAATTTTATCAGCGGCTGTAAAAAGCGTGCGTACTCCCCAGCCATCCAGCGGATGAATAACGTTATTTTTCCATGGACGCTGTTTTTTAATCGCCATTCCGGCTGTGAAATCGGTCTGACGGGCGCGCTCGGGAGCCGGCAACAAAAACGAGTCGGAAAAACGGTCGCGATCAAATGGGCGCACTAAAATGTGTCTCAGTCGGGCAAAAACAGATCCGGAACGATATGGTGCTTCAAACGCATCAACGGGAATATTAACGCCAATATCACCACCGATTAATTCTTCAACAAGAAATTCGTCACCATAGAAAAAGGCGCTGCCCGGTGTTTTATAAACCGATGCCGTAATTGTTGGATAAAGCTGATTATTGATGTAGCTCAGCAGTCCGTAGGATTGATCCACATCCCCGAAGGAGAACAGCCCGGAACCGGCAATCATGTGCTTTCCGAGAGGCTCTGTCCAGCCCGTGGTTCCAAACAGTCCCCAGTTCTCGGTGTCACTGTAATATGGCAGCAATATCGTTGAGGCGTGTGTAATGTTTCTGAAACTTCTGTATGAATATCTTGTCTGAACCAGATTGGTGTTGGGCTCTATATGTTTTGAAATAAAATTTGGAGGCTTTTTGCCCCTCCAGCTCGAATATTCTGCCGGAACCCTGTCTTCGCCTTCATACGGTTTACGGCCGGCATCGATCCACCAGGCGTGATCCTTTCGCTTTGTCTCACTCGCTTTAACCAGGATTTTTCCTGTTTCCGTGCTGTCGGTTTGTGGTATCCAGGCATATGCTTCACCGCCTGTAAACAGGTTAGTAAGCCGTGTCTCTGTGTCTGAGTCAAAATCGTACAGAAAGACGTTGGGCACCTCATCTCGCAGCGATGTGTATGCAACTTTATTCCCATCGGGACTCAGTACAAAATTGCGATTATCCTTTTCACCGTTATCCAGAATTTTTTCTGAACCGTTTTTATTGTTCAAGAGAACCATATTTCTGTGTCCACTCTCATCAAACCGCTGAAACAGCCAGCTTTTTTGGGACTCTGCCCAGGTTAGATCGATAAGCTGCACATCCCCGTTGTAATTTGTAATACGTCTCTCTTCACCCGTCCCAACATTCAGTATAAACAGATTTCCCGTGCCGTTTTCGTTCACTATATAGCCCAAAAAACCCGCTTCGGAACTTTCTGCAGGGTACATTGCCCTTCGGCTGTTCGTAATTCTCTCCTCCTTACCCGATTTTAATTCGTACCTGAAAATATCGTTTATCAGCGACGATTTCTCTCCTCGTGTGGTTCGTGAATAGTAGACATAGTCTCCGTTTTTGCTCCAGCTTAAATCTGAATTAATACCACCTTCAGCCACTATGTCCGA
>DATGBT010000005.1:0-7400 GCA_035312505.1 Balneolaceae bacterium
ACAGCGGATGAGAAATGAGAAGTTTGGCTACGCCCGCGATTTCGTAGACGTGGTTGCATCAACCCTGAGGGAAGTAAAGGAAGAGGGAGTTAAAATTATTTCAAACGCTGGTGGAGTAAATCCACGTGCCTGCAAAGATGCTATTCTGGAGGTTGCAAACGAAATGGGAATCAGTGGTTTAAAGATTGCCGTTGTTGATGGTGACGATATTTTGCCCGGGCTTGATGATCTGATTGCGGACGGGCATTCACTGAACAATATGGAAACTGGTGAGCCGATCGTATCTGTAAAAGATGATTTATTGAGCGCAAATGTGTACCTGGGCTGCAGGCCCATTGTTGAGGCGCTTGAAAAAGGCGCGAATATTGTGATTACCGGCAGGGTAACGGATACGGGACTTACACTGGCCCCAATGGTTTATGAATTTGGATGGGACATCAATGATTATGATTTGATGGCCACGGGAACGATTGCAGGGCACATTATTGAGTGCGGTGGACAGGTAACCGGAGGAAATTTCACTGACTGGCAAAATGTGGAGGACTTCTCAGAACCCGGATTCCCCATTATTGAGGCGCACTCGGATGGTACATTTTACGTGACAAAACATAAAAACACGGGAGGGCTGGTCTCGGAAATGACGGTAAAGGAGCAGCTTTTGTACGAAATTGGTGATCCTGCTGAGTACATTACGCCCGACTGCATTGCTGATTTCACCTCAGTACAGCTTCAGCAAGACGGTGATGACCGCGTAAAGGTTTGGGGAATAAAAGGCCTCGCTGATACTCCAACCTATAAAGTGTCAGCGAGCCACGTAGATGGCTATAAACTTTCGTCTACACTGGTCTACTGTTGGCCAGACGCACTTAAAAAAGCTCAAAAAGCAGGGGAAATTCTGTTGGAACGGGCTAACAACCTGGGGATTACCTTCAGGGATAGTAATGTAGAATTTGTTGGTGTGAATGCATGTAATGAAGATTCTGCAGAGCTTTCTGCCGACCATTCTGAACTGAATGAGGTGCAGATGAGAATTTCAGTTCATGGTGATAGCCGAGAGGAGATCAACCGGTTTGGCAAGGAGATCGCACCCTTAATTTTAACAGGGCCCAGCGGCGTCACCGGATTTGCCGGGGGACGGCCCAAAGCGAGTGAAGTTGTTGCCTATTGGCCGGCACTGATCGATAAAAAGGCTGTTACCCCTCAGGTTACGCTTTATGAGCTGTAAAAAGATATAAGTTCGATGAGATTATCTCTAAAAAAGTAAGAAGTAGAGTGATTTCTTCATTAAATTGGCAATCCAAATAAGAAAACAAATCATTAGGTTTTAATATTAGGCAGTTATGGTTATTGGGATTATTGGTGCAGGCATTTCGGGATTAACAGCCGGCAGGTTACTTGCTAAAGCAGGACATGAAGTAACCGTATTTGAAAAGAGCGGAGGGTATGGTGGCAGAATGGCCACCCGGTATGCCGGTAAAGATCTTGAGAAAAAACTTGATCACGGAGCACCCCTTTTTGAAGCTAATGAGCCCGAGTTCAAAGATTTCATAAAAGAATTGCTCGAAAAAGACATTATTAAGCCGTGGGGTAAAAATATTAAAATGTTTGATGGGCAAACATTTTCCGAAAAGAAATCCCTCACTTTTGATCACCCTGTTTATACGGCAAAAACCGGGATGAATGCCATTGGTAAGTATCAGGCGAGATGGTGCGATGTTAGGCAAAAAACGAAAGTAGGAGGCCTCACCTATTTTGGGGACCACCGATCGAAGAAGCGCCCATGGATCTTGAATATGACGTCGAGTGAAACATTTGGTGCCGATGCCGTTATCATTGCGCTTCCTGCTCCTCAGGCCTACGGTATACTTGCCACGACCATAGATGAAACCAATACCCTAAAAATTGTTAGGCAGATTGATGAGATTCACTACAACGCAACCTATACACTGATGGTTGGATTTAAGGAGGGTGATATACCCGATTGGGAAGGAGTTGTTTGCGGTGAGAGTAAACTGGGCTTTATCTCGAACGAGGGATTAAAGCGCGAAGGGAAACAGGGATCATTTTTTGTACTGCATTCGAGTGCTGAGTTTGCTAAGGCACACCGAAACAGCCCTGAGGAAGTTATCACAAAACAGCTTATTGGTGAATTTGCACGGGTAGCTGGTGGATGGGCTTCTAGCCCCGATTGGCACCAGCTGCATTTCTGGAGATTCAGCCAGCCTAAAACGGTGCTGAACCAGCCATATTTTGAACTGGAAGAGAAAGATTCACCACTGGCACTCATTGGGGACTATTTTTATGGCAACAGCGTAGGACATGCATATACATCTGGATATAAGCTTGCTCAACATTGGATAGAAAAATTCAAATAATCCATATATTTCGACTCAGAAATTTTATACTATTATACTATTAAAGGCGTTTAGATAATTAATCTCGGGGATTGATAGTCTCCTGTCTGCGTCAAAATCAATAAATACGGGACTTAAAAATAAAAACTGCTCTCTGTTGAATGGATTCTTAATCTGTTCTGTTTGTATCGCTATCAGAGAAAATAACTATCCATGTCCACACCTTCGATATACACATCGTTAAAAAAGCTAAATCGATACCTTGCCAAGTATAAGGGCACAATAATACTAGGTGCGCTTTTTCTAACGAGTGCCAATTTCTTTCTGATTTGGATACCTGTCTTAATCAGACAAACAATGGACGAAGTGGAGATGTTGGGTGAAGAGTACACCGGACAGTACGAATCTATTTTTCAACTGCTCTTTTCCAGTGAGGCCGGTGCCATCCTGGCCTATAACTCCCTGCTTCTTATCGGAACTGTTGCGCTATATGGTATACTGCTTTTTGCTACACGGCAGACCCTCATAGTTAGTTCCCGGAAAATTGAATTTGATATCCGTAATGAAATTATGGATAAGCTGTTAAAGCTCCCTCAGAGGTATTTTGCAGAGAATAGTACCGGTGAGATTTATGTGCGTGCAACTGAAGATGTTGCGAGGGTTCGGGAATATTTCGGCCCTGTCGTAATGTATACTATTAATACGGTGACAAGAGCCGGGTTCATTATAACGATGATGTTAATTGTAAACCCCGAATTGACTCTTTGGGCACTATTGCCACTCCCGTTTCTTTCAGCATTTGCCTACTGGGTAAGTGGATTTATCAACAAATATCAGTTATTGATTCAGGAGCAGTATTCCAGAATTGCAGGAAAAGCGCAAGAAACATTTAGCAGTATTCGTCTCATAAAAGCTTTTAACAGAACTGATTATGAGCAGGAGAAATTTGAAGTTGAAAGTGATGAGTACAGAAAGAAAAAATTACGGCTCGATCTGGTTGAATCGCTGTTCCATCCCACTTTAAATCTTTTAATTGGCGTTTCGGTTCTCATTGTAGTCTGGAAAGGCGGCATTATGGTTATAGAAGATGCCATTACACTTGGTAATATCGCCGAATTTGTGATTTATGTGGCGTATTTAACGTGGCCCGTTGCTTCTCTTGGATATACGGTTAACCGCCTGCAGAAATCCCTTGCATCTTGGGAACGTATCGATAGTATGTTAACCGAGCCTATTTATATTCAGTCTGACAAAGACAGTCTGCTTCATGATGATATTGATGGAAAAATTGAATTTAGAAACGTAAGTTTCAAGTATCCCGGATCTGATGAATATGCCCTGAGAAATATCAATCTGACAATAGAAGCGGGCAGTAATATTGCAATTGTTGGCAGAACCGGTTCAGGGAAAACAACTCTCGTGAATTTAATACCGCGACTATTTGATCCGGATGAGGGTGAAATACTTATTGATGGAAAAAATATAAAGAGGTGGGATTTAAATCAGCTCAGGGATTCAATTGGGTATGTACCACAGGAAACATTTCTGTTTTCAACCACCATTAAAGAGAATATTGCTTTTGGAACAGCTCAGAGCAGCCAGCGCGACGTGGAAAAAGCAGCAGAAATTGCCCAGGTCAGAGAAAATATTATGGAATTTGAGAAAAAATTTGAAACACTTGTCGGCGAGCGCGGAATTACGCTCTCAGGCGGACAAAAACAACGTACAGCTATTGCCCGTGCGATTATAAAAAATCCAAAAATTATTGTATTTGATGATTCGCTTAGTGCGGTTGACACAAACACAGAAGATGCTATACTCAGTCATCTTCAGGAATATCTGTCAGAAACGACAACGATTATGATATCGCACAGAATTTCATCGATTCTGAACGCCGATACAATTTTTTATATTCAGGAAGGTTCAATAGTGGAATTTGGCGATCACGACGAATTAATTGAAAAAGAAGGTCGTTATGCAGACATGTATAATCGACAATTACTGGAACAGGAATTGGCTCAAATTTAAATACATAAACGGGACTTTTGTTTGAATGGCAAAAGCCCATCATAAAAAAAGCGGGAGAACACAATGATTATTGTACCCTTAGGTGTTGCATCAGCAACGCCAACAGCAGTAAGACACTTACCATCTGTAGCACTTTGGCGCGAAGGCGACGTTCATCTTTTTGATTGCGGGGAAAACGCACAGATGAGAATGCTCCAGGCGGGACTAAAACGCTCTAAAATTGCGAATATCTTTATCAGCCACTTTGATGCTGATCACTACACTGGCCTGATGGGGCTCATATCTACCTTGCAGCTTCAAAGAAGAGACAATCCTTTGAACATTATTGGCCCGGTCGGGATAAAAAAGTATGTGGAATGGAATCTGGATTTTGGCAGCATTAACGTCAATTTTGACATCCATTACGTTGAGGTAGCAGAGGATGTGGATTCACAGGTCGTGGTGGATGAAGAAGAGTATTATGTAGAAGCACGTCCTTTAAATCACTCACAGTTTTGTTTGGGTTTCCGGTTTCAGGAAAAAGACAAGCCAGGAAAAGTGGATGCCGAAAAAGCGCAGGCTATGGGTATATCTGAAGATGCTCAGTATAAAGCGCTTAAAGCGGGCGAAGATGTTGAACTTGAAGACGGTACAATCATTAAATCGTACGATATCGTGGGACATCCGCGTCCGGGAGACAGCTTTGCCTACATAACCGACACAAAGTATTGTCCCAACTCGGTAAAACTGGCTATGAATACCAACATCCTTTATCACGAAGCCACGTTTAGCGACTCTCTGGCCGATAAAGCTGCAGAAACCGGTCACTCAACATCGTCGGATGCTGCACGGGTAGCTAATGAAGCGCAGACTAAACTCCTCGTAATCGGACATTTTTCTGCCCGTTACACAAACCCATTTGTTTTACTTCGCGAGGCGAGAGCAAAATTCTTCCCGGCATGGCTGGCAACTGAACTAAGGCCCATTTATACAAATCCGGCTCAGGAGAAAGGAATTGTAGAACCTAAAGTTTACATTAAAGAGGTAGATGGCGGCTCCGGCTCCGGTAGTAAAGATCGCAGTAGTAAAGGGAAAGGTAAAAGTGATGGAGGCAAAAAACGCTTTCGCAAACGCCGTGGATCATCTGATCGGAAGAGCTCAAGGAGCAGCCGAAGCAGTAGTTCAACAGGTGAGCGAAGAAGAAAACGTATCGACCGTTCAAGTTCTTCAGATGATAATAATGACAACCAGGGTTCAAAAAGAGCACCTAAACATATCACGCCACGAACTCCATTCGATAATTTCGACCGGTTTTAATAGCGTGTTTAAGTAACAGAACGGTAAATTTTGAGTCAGAAAAACTCTAAAGAAGCCGTTGATTCAGTATTGATTCGACGGCTTTATCATTTTTTTAAACCCTATCGTTGGTGGGCTGTATTTGCAATAGTGCTGACACTAACAGCGGCATTCCTGGGAACTATCCGCCCAAAGCTAACTCAGGTTGCAGTAGACGACCATATCGCAGTAGGCGATGTTGAGGGGTTGCTTTGGATCGTTTTTCTTCTGGGCCTTGCACTGTTAGGCGAGTTCGTTGTACTTATTTTAAATACCTACATTACGAGGTGGTTTGGCCAGGGCGTATTGTACAGCATGCGAAATGCAGTTTTTAATAAGATACAGACACTGCACGTTCAGTTTTTTGATAAGAACCCGATAGGAAGGCTAATCACGCGAACTACCAGTGATATTGAAGCATTGAGTGAGCTTCTGTCTGATGGCATTGTAAATATGATTGGAGATCTGTTCAGGATCTTTTTCATTCTCTATTTTATGCTGATGATGAGTTGGGAACTTACCATCATCGCCATTCTGGTACTACCAATTCTCTTTTATTCCACCTTTTGGTTCAAAGGAAAAGTTCGGGTGGCTTTTTTGAATGTAAGAGACCAGATTGCCCGTCTAAACTCTTTTGTACAGGAGCATATTAACGGAATGTCGGTGGTGCAGCTTTTTAACAGGGAAGAAAAAGAGAAACAAAAGTTTGAATCTATCAATGAAAACCACAAAAGCGCCCACATTGATACAATATTTTATTTCTCAATATTCTGGCCGGCAGTAGAGGTTCTTGCAAGTTTTGCCATGGCCCTGGTTGTTTGGTATGGGGGCGCACGAGCACTGATGGATCAGGTTACTTTTGGTGTTCTGTTGGCTTTTATTCAATATGTAAGACAGTTTTTTAACCCTATTCGGGGCCTCTCAGAAAAGTATAATACGTTACAGTCGGCACTGGCATCATCCGAGCGTATCTTTGATGTGCTGGATACAGAAAAACAGGTTTCAGAGACAAAAAACCCGGTTAAGCCTAAAAAAGTAAATGGACATATTGAGTTTAAGAATGTTCGTTTCAGATACAATCCCGATGAGGAAATCATTATAGACGGCATCTCATTTGAAGCACAGCCCGGTGAACAACTAGCTATCGTAGGAGCAACAGGGGCAGGTAAATCCACGATTATCAACCTTCTTTTGCGTTATTACGATATTCAGGATGGCGAAATTTTGATGGACGGAGTGAATATTAGAGAGTTGTCGCTGCATGAATTACGCTCTCATTTTGGACTTGTACTACAGGATAATGCACTATTTTCGGGCACTGTGCTCGATAACATCACGCTTGGAAATAAACATATAACCCGGGAACAGGTAATAAAAGCAGCGAAAGAGGTGGAGGCTCACCAGTTTATTAAAAAACTTCCGGGAACCTACGACTATAAGCTCCGTGAAAGGGGAGCTTCGCTATCGATGGGGCAGAGACAACTTATTTGTTTTGTTAGGGCTATGGTTTATGATCCAAAAATCCTAATTTTAGATGAGGCAACGTCGAGTGTAGATTCGGAGACCGAAGAACTGGTTGCCAAGGCCTGTGCAAGACTGATGGAGGGCCGAACCGCTATTGTTATTGCTCACAGGCTGTCAACTATTCAGGGATCTGATAATATACTGGTGATGCATAAAGGAAAAATCCGCGAATCCGGTTCA
>DATGBT010000006.1:0-15989 GCA_035312505.1 Balneolaceae bacterium
TCAGTTTTTTGAGATGGTTATAGGCCCAAAGTATGCTTTTGTAGATTCACCGGTATTGTCAGAGTCCGTCATAATTGTAATTCCGCTGATCGGAGGCGGCTCTTCTTCGTAAACCATTCGGTAATCTTTTAGAATGTTTCGTTTTTCGGTAAGCCATTGCCCGGCCTTGTCGTTACCAGACTGTATCACAACATACTGAACCCAGTCAGAAAAGGGATTTGGGCCGGTATCTCCTATTTCGTCCGGTTCATTTCCCCAGACATAGTTTAGCGAGCGCAGGGGAATTTCAAAGGAGGTAAATGTTTTATAGAGCCGGTATTTCAATCGGTCACCGAAACCGAGGTTTGATGGATCATAATCGAATGTTACGTACACACGTGCTGCAAAATCGTCACCATCTTTTTCTGTCATGTCGCCGGAGGGCAGAACCGATTCAATCTTCCATTCCCATTCTATAAATTTAAAAACTTCAGGGTCGGCGGTTAAGGGTGTTGTAACCGTTGAAATAGAGCCATCACTGGAGGCTTCAATGATAGGGGCGCCATCCTCTTCCCGGGTTGATTGTTTATAAACGGCTTCGTCTTTGCGGCCAAATTTTGAGTAGCGAAATATTTTTGCATCTTCATCATTGGGGTCAAATTCTGCAGGATCGAGAGTAAACTCATCGATCTGATCCGGGTCGAGTACAATGCGGTCATTTATTTCAAACACGAGGAAAATTCCGGATACAACAGAAATAAGTGTAATTAGCCAAACACGGTGGTTGTAAAATTTCATGGTTAAATGATGGTTTCGTTATGAAGATATCATGGGAATGTGGGTTTCTTTAAACCGAAGCCAGGTAGCATCAGCTTTGATACACCAGTAATAACTCAAATAAATTAAATGAACTTCTCACAGAACTGTTAAATAGTTATGATAAAAGCGTACTAAAAAGGACTTGTATGAACTCTACGTAATAAAATCAGAAGCAGATGGTTAGAAGCGTTGACAAGTAATAAATATTTGGACATCGAAGACCTTTAAGCTATAAAACATTTTACATAACTGAATAACCAAATAATTTCATGCAGCGATTAGTCATTATCATCATTCTGAGTTCAGCAACTCTTTTCATCATGAATATTGAAAGCGGAATAGCCAGGCAGGTTGAGGGTTCCACAGTATCAGACCAAACTGCGGAAGGAGAAACATCCTACGCAGAGCTATCCAGAAGACTTGTTGAGGCCGTTCGGGACGGTGAACCCCACTTTATATTAACAAGAATGCTGACTAATGTTTCAGAAGATGAACTTTATGAAAATCTCGATACCGAATCAAAGAAGAAGGCATTTTGGATCAACATTTATAACGCCTATGTCCAGATTATACTTCTCGAAAACCCGGAGTTGTTCGAAGACAGGAATAGCTGGTTTGGGTATAATTTTTTCTCCACCCCGCAGATCACCATTGCGGGTAAAGAGCTCAGTTTTGACGATATAGAGCACGGTATTATGAGGCGCTCCACAATAAAAATTTCCCTTGGATATGTGAGAAGCTTGTTTGTAGATGATTTTGTAGAACGGTTTTGGTGGAACGAAATAGATCCCCGTATTCACTTTGTGCTAAACTGTGGTGCAGCCAGCTGTCCCTATATTGCTCCCATGGATCCCGACAGAGTGGAAGAGCAGCTGAAGCGAGGCGCCCGGGAGTACCTTGAAGAAACCACAGATTATGATGCGGAAAGTGACGAATTGGAAGTTACGCGGCTTATCAGCTGGTTTCGGGGTGATTTTGGCGGCGTATCCGGCGCTGTTGAGATGTTGAAGGGTTATGAGATCATTCCTGAGGAGGCAGATCCATCTGTGACCTACAAAGAGTATGACTGGACTCTGGAGCTTGGGAATTATAAGGAGCTGTAAAACTTGGGCCGAAATTTTTCTGCATTGACCTTCACCCCTGCTTTGTCTAAACTTTATTTGTACAAAGCTTAGACAGAATCGTGATGGGTAGAGCTACCACAATGAAATATTTACCGGAGATGGTGCGTGTTTTCTTGCAAAAACCGGCCGAAGATAAGTGGCGCCTTCTCCGGATTGTGACCCTTTCCTTTGGAATAAGAATGATGGTGCTGGTTCTTCCCTTCAGGCGGCTTGCGGCACTGCTTGGTGAGCAGAACAGCGAAGGAAATAAAAAACATCCGGGGTTCGACTGGCTGTATGTGAATACGGTTTCGAGGCAGATCAAAAACGTAAGCCGCTATGTACCCTGGACATCAAACTGCCTGGTGCAGGCGGCTGTCGGTAAAATACTTCTCCGTAAAAAATCTATAGAGAGTACGGTTAGCTTTGGGGTGAAGAAAAAAGGACGTAAAATGGAAGCGCACGCCTGGCTTACCGTTGGCCCCAGGATTGTGCTTGGTGGGGAAACGGCTGATCAATTCGTGGAAGTTTCTTCGTTTTCATGAAAATGATCCCCTATTTTAAGAGATCAAATACGAAATTCGAACATGTATATTACAGAATAAATGGATAGCGAGACAGTTATTAAGCGCACCAATAAAGCACTTGCAACCGCTATAGATGATGAAGTGGTTATGTTTGATGCTGACGCCGGGAAGTACTATGGACTCAATAGTGTAGCCGCAGCGGTTTGGAATTTATTGGAAGAGCCTCTCAGTATTGGTAATATTTGTGATCAGCTAATATCTGAGTATGATGTAGAAAAAGAGAAGTGCCTGGATGAAATACTCGGATTTTTACCGGAACTGCAGCAAAAAGGCTTGATTGAAATCGCAGAATAGATAAAGTTCACATCCAAAACAGAGATAAGCACATCCATTGTGCACCTATCTCATTTTGAAATCACCGGCGTTTAAGATATTAATACTTGGCAGATTCACCGCCTGTCATCGATTCACGAATAAACTCGCGTATATGCTCATTCGAGGTTGCGAGATCTTCCTGCCGAAGATACATCATGTGGCCGCTTTGGTACCCCTCAAAACGCATTCTGTCCATCATCTTGCCGCTTCGGTCCATATTCCACATTACATATTTTGCAGAGAAATAATCGGTGCCTCCGTCGAAATAGCCCGACTGTACCATAACGTGCAGGAACGGATTTTCACCCATGGCCCTGCGCAGATCATCACCAGTGGAGTCATCGCTATTATCCCATGGACGTACAGGTCCAAAGATGTTGTACTTCATATCGGTTTGATAATTCAGGTGCTCGCGCAGATAGTGGTTAATGGCGGGTGTAAAAGCGTGGTTCCATGAGGTAAGTGCCGGATCGTGGTCATATCGTTCTCCTGCATTTTGACGATCTACACCACGGTAGCGTGAGTCCAGACGGCCAATAGTGATCTCTTCATCACGCAGCAGCTCTTTCCAGAAAAAGGAGTTTGGTATGGTGAGGTTTCGATCCAGAATATGCTGGCGGTCTATTCCTGAATATCGAGCAACCCCGTCTGCAATCTGTTCACGAAGCGCATCACTGATGGAGCCCCCTCGTGCAACGGCAGGCAGATACTCTTCAATGGTGTACTCCTCGACTTCGGCCAGCAGATCCTCCAGTTCCCGCTGTTGAAGATCGCCATCCAGTGCATCGTGATACCACGCTGCGGCAGTGTAGTAGGGAAGCTTTAAAATTTCGGAGCGGGGAGTCATCGCGGGGGGCTCAAGCCCCAGCCCGGTCGGTGAAACTAAAATAACGCCGTTCAAAAACATCCAATGGGCGTTTTGCAGCTGTCGCGCCAACCCGGCAACGCGCGTGGTGCCATAGCTTTCACCAATCAGATATTTGGGCGAAGTCCAGCGGCCGTGGCGACCCACAAAATTATCAATCCACTCTGCCAGGTATTCAATGTCTGCGTTTACCCCAAAAAACGTCTCACGGTCCACTTCTTCATCAACAATTCGGGAAAATCCGGTATTTACGGGGTCTACGAACACAATATCGGCCACATCAAGAATGGAGTGAGGATTTTCCGATACGCCATATGGCTGCACGGGGTGACCCTCATCATCGATATTTAAAAACCTGGGGCCTGTATAGCCGATATGCATCCATACAGAGGCAGAACCAGGTCCGCCGTTAAAGGAAATAACCAATGGCCGGTTCTCAACATCTTCAATGTCATCTCGCTCATAAAAAACATAAAAAAGGGATGCGATAGGCTCATTATCCTCCCCCCAAACGGGCTGTGTTCCGGCAGTGGCCGTGTATGAAATAGTTTCTCCTTTGATGGTTACTTCGTCCTGGGTAACAACGGAACTGTCTACTTGAATGTGCCGTGATTGAGCAACTGTTTTTTCAAGCGGGAGTGAAATCATCAAAAACAGAAAGGGGAGAAAAAGAAGACTGGAAATTCGGAGTACTGGCATGGTAATCTTGTTAAATTCGGGGGTTAATCGTGGGATTCTGTCGAATATAGATCAGAAACAGGGATGTTGCAAAAGTAAACGCACCGGTTTTCAAAAGTTAACGTTTGGAATGGATCAGGAAAGAAGGAAAAATTAATATCCTGAGCTCTCCATAAGGTTATCAATCCAAAAAGCCCAGCTTTGTAGAGAGTGCGAGAAAAAGTGTAATTATAACTTTTCCTGCTCTACTGTTTTGAAAGAAAGTCGACAATCAGCAGGTCGGATATTTTAAGGCCTTTGTTGGTGAAACGGATGTTGGCGTTTTTCCAGGTCAGGGTTTCGTGCTCTATTTGAGTCCGAAGCCACTGCTTCTGCCTGTCATTCAGTGAATATCTGTAAACTTCTCGGAGGGTTTCTGTATTCAGGCCCGCTACTGTGCGAAGGGCAAGGAAAATTCGCTCCTCAGCAAGCGAGGGTAGGTCCAGCAACTCTTTCTTTTTTGATACGCCCCCGCCCTGTTCGCTTATATATTGTTTCAAGTCGGGCGGATTACTCCATCGTTCTGCCGCATTTTCTATCCACCAAAAAGAGTGGGCAGACGGTCCCAGTCCCAAATAATTATTGTGACTCCAATAGTTGCTATTGTGCAGCGCTTCTTTCCCTGGTTTTGCAAAATTGCTCACTTCATACTGGTAAATACCAGCCTTTTGAAGCTCTTCAGAAACAACATCAAAATGACTGGCAACAAATTCGTCTTCGGGTGGGGT
The DNA here is from genome assembly GCA_035312505.1 of Balneolaceae bacterium. Taxonomy (GTDB): domain Bacteria; phylum Bacteroidota; class Rhodothermia; order Balneolales; family Balneolaceae; genus Rhodohalobacter. The sequence continues at coordinate 5,114 of DATGBT010000006.1, forward strand.
GATTCGTCCCAGCTCAACCTGCTTACCAAGCCGGGTGTTGGGTTCAATGGTGAGAGAATAGGCTGAAATGTGTGGAGGCTGAAATGAAAGAAGAGTATGAATATCCTCTTTTAAAGTGTTAATCGATTGTCCCGGATTGCCGTAAATGAGATCGGCCGTATAAGAAGGAAACCCGGTTTTTTCGATTGCTTCGAGGGCGTTTAGCGCTTCTTCCCGGGTGTGTGCGCGATGCATAAAACCGAGAAGTTCCGGATTAAACGACTGCACCCCCATGCTTGCTCGATTTATACCCAGTTTAAGCAGGGAGCGCAGATACTCCGGGGTTACGTTATCAGGATTCATCTCGATAGTCACTTCAGCGAAATCTGTCTTGAAAACGTCATTAACTGAATGCAGAATCCTTTCAATTTGACGTTCTGTAAGCAGTGAGGGAGTACCTCCGCCGAAATAGAGCGTATCAAATGTCTCCTCAACAAATGGGGTGTCGCTAAACGTGCGGATCTCGGCGATTAATGCATCTACAAAAGAGGGAAGCAGTTTTTTGCGGGTACTGAAATAAAAATCACAATAGCTGCATGCCTGCTTGCAGAACGGTATGTGGATGTAAAGTCCGGCCATCTCGAAGAGTCGACTTAAATATGAATGAGTGAATCAGGCAGTTTAAAAACGTAAATGTTTGATTGGCGACTGAAAAAGCTACTTTGGCTTGTAAAACGGATTTTCATCATACGTATCTACCCGCTTATAGGCCCGTTGATAGGTAACATAGTTGGACGCGTTTTGTTTGATAGACTGAATCTCTTCATCCGTAAGTTTTCGGGATTTTTTTGCCGGTGATCCCATATAGAGATACCCTGGCTCAAGCTCTTTACCGGGAGGAACCAGGCTGCCGGCAGCCAGAATAACGTCAGAGTGAATTACTGCACCGTCTAAGACTGTGGACTGTATTCCGATCAAAACACGGTCGTGAATAGTACAGCCGTGAACCATGGCATTATGGCCAATAGTGACGTCGCTGCCGATGGATGTGGGATATGCTTGATTGGTTACGTGAACCGAGCTGTTGTCCTGAATATTGGTTCGCTCTCCTATCTCTATCCAGTTTACATCGCCCCTTATGGTAACATTAAACCATATTGAACTTTCGGCTCCAATAAAAACATCTCCTATAATGTCGGCGCTCGGTGCGACAAATACGGTGTCGTTAAACTGTGGAGATTTATTTAAAAATTCGTAGATCATAACGGTTTAAATAAAAAAGGGTTGATGGGCATAGCCCAACAACCCGGTTAATCGGTTCAAATATCAGCGTTAATTATTTCTGTACATGTAAAGCTCAACAATTGACTTAAACTGCTCGTACGACTGGGGATTTTGGCGGATTTTATGTCCGTCTACAAAATACGTGGGTGTGGCATTTACCTGTCGGCGAATACCCTCCTGCAGGTTGCTTTCAACTCTGGCATGAATTTCCTCATTGTCCAGGTCATTCTCAAACTGCTCAAGATCTAACTCAAGCATTTCGGCATAATCCATAAAAATTTGTTCAGCATTGGCCTGTGCAGGCGACCACTCCTGCTGTCTGTTGAAAAGCATATCGTGCATTTCCTGGAACTTTCCCTGTTCCCGGGCTGCCTCGGCAGCGTAAGCAGCGAGTTCACTATGAGGAAAAGACTCCAGTGGGAAATGGCGATAGCCAAACTGGACCATATCGCCGAACTCGGCTTTCAATTGTTTTTCCAGGGGAGCATATGCTGCGCATGCAGGGCAGGAGTAGTCACTATATTTTAAAATCTCAACTTGTTTGGCAGTTCGTTCTGTTTGTGATGTTTCACCATTTTGGGAATTGCCGAAAACGCCGCCATAATATAAAGCACCGAGTGCAATTCCAATGAAGGCCAGTACAGCAACAATTTGGACTGATAATTTATTCATAACGCTAATATAAATTTGAAGAGTTGTAAGTATAAACTGAAAATAACACTATTCGCTGAGAAAATGCAGAAAGTGAGCTGTAATTTGAAGTCTGAAACGAGTTAAAGAGAAATTTATGATGTGGCAAGCTTGCTTTTATACGCCATAGCATAAATTTTCATCTGTTTTACCATGGAAGCCAGTCCGTTTGAGCGTGTGGGAGAGAGGTGATCCTGCATCCCGATTTCTTTAATAAACTCAGGGTCGGTTTTTAAAATATCATCAGGGGTTTCGCCTGAATAAAAATTTACCAAAAGTGCTACGAGGCCTTTGGTAATGGCTGCATCACTATCTGCCTTAAAAATAATCCGGTCGTCATCTAATTCGGTATCAAGCCATACCTGGGATTGACAGCCCCTCACCAGATTATCATCTGTTTTTTTCTCGTCAGCCAGGGGAGGGAGCTTTTTGCCCTGCTTAATGATAAACTTGTAGCGCTCGGGCCAGTCACCGAGAATTTCAAACTGCCTGATGATTCGGTCTTGTTTTTCCTTAAGCGTCATAAAACTTCTTTAAACCTTGTAAATAATGCAATATGAGATCAGTTGTTAGCGTGTTCAGAGGATATTTCTGTTGATGTAGAACCCTTCACCTCCAGCACATTCGATCTGTCGCTGTTCCAAACAGGTTTGGCATAGTCAATAACGTTTATGTATTCGTTATCCTTATTTTTGATACGATACTGCTCAGTATTTGGCTTGCCGCCATATACCACGTTAAGATGATTTTTCACCTTATCTACATCATCGCTGTGAATCAATTTTTTAAGAGGCATTTCTGTAACGTCAACGGCAGAGATACCTGTTATACTTGAAAACGTATCGCTTACATATTTAAATACAAAATCTCCGGCGCTGTTCTTGTAAATTTTGTACTGAAAGTCTTTATCGGTATCGAACATTCTGGCGTAACCTGAATTTCTCTGTTTCAGCATGGCCATGATTCGTTTCTGAAGAGACTTGTTTTGAAAGGAAGCACGCACGATTTGTTGATCATCTACATTCAGCAGTCGGGTTTTAACTTTTACCTCAACAATATTTCCTTTGCTGTTTACAAGCTCAAGGTCCATGGTTGCGTCATCAAAATCGCTGGGTTTAAACTTATCAAATTTGTGTTTAAAACTTTCTACATGTTTGTCGGCAAGGAAATGCCAAAAGTGATGCTTTTTCAGTTCGTCATCATCATAACCTACAAGATCACGGAACGATTTATTTGATGTAATAATGTTTCCCTGTACATCGAGATCAACAAGGGTTTTTTTAGATTCTTCAACCAGATCATCGAATTCAACCTGCGAATCAACAACCTTCTCTTCAGATCGTTTTCTTTCAGTAATGTCGTGCTGGTAAGAAACCCAATGAGTAATCTCACCATCGTTGTTGGTAAGTGGGTGAATATCCCATTGATTGATAAATTCAGATCCGTCTTTACGGTAATTTACCGTGTGGCCAAAAAATGCCTGTCCTTCTTCCAGCCGTTTGCGAAGCTTATCGAGAACAGCGCGGTCGGTTTTAGGTCCCTGAAGTATTCGTGGCGTTTTGCCAATGGCTTCCTCTTTGGAGAAACCGGTCATTCGGGTAAATCCATCATTCACATAAACAATTTCAGGCCCGGGTTTCTCAAGCTCCAGGGTGGTAATAACAATAGAGTCGTAGTCGCTTCGGATAGCATTTTCTAATAACTGAAGCTGTTTTTTTGCCTCCTCTCTCTCATTTACGATCTCTTCAACAAAAGAGATTAATTTTTTATACGATTCGTTGTCTTTACTAACTGATTTTAAGAATTCCTGAAAGTGTTTCATATGAAATATATAGCTCGTTGTAATGTGTATGAAGATAAATTACTATGGCGATCCCGAATTTTTCCATCGCTAAACATAGTAAAAACATTTTTAGAGCGCAGAATCATTCCTGATTTTTATGTTTACACAATTCCTGCTTCAAACAAAATGCAAACAGGTTCTTAGCTGTCAAAATCATCATCTCTTTAAAATAAAAAAAGAGAAAAATAGACGATATAAAGAAACATCAGTGCTTTAAATCGTGCGGGAATCATATTATCCTTTCAAAATAATTTTAGCAATGGTTTGCAGCTGCATATTCGATGTTCCTTCGTAAATTTTTCCGATTTTTGAATCACGATAAAACTTTTCCACGGGATATTCTTTCACATATCCGTAGCCGCCATACAGGTCAATAGCCATAGAGCTGAGATTTTCGGCTACATCCGAGCTGTAGTACTTAGCCATGGCAGCTTCTTTAAGAAACGGCTGGCCGGCCTCTTTTAGCCGGGCGGCGTTATAAACCAGCAGACGCGCCATTTCGAGTTCAGTAGCCATTTTGGCAAGCTGAAACTGTACCCCCTGGAAGTCGGAGATGGATTTACCAAACTGTTTTCGTTCCTGCGTGTATGCCAGGGCAGCATCATACGAACCCTGTGCAATGCCAATCATTTGAGCGCCAATACCAATACGGCCCTCGTTCAGTGTTTCGATGGCTACCTTATATCCTTTACCAACCTCACCAAGAATATTCTCTTTCGGTACACGAACATCTTCTAAAAGAAGCTCGCAGGTAGAACTGGCGCGAATCCCAAGCTTATTCTCTTTTTTTGATATGGAAAAGCCTTCCATGCCCCGCTCTACAATAAAAGCAGTAATCCCCTTGTAGCCTAATTCCGGGTTAATAGAGGCAAACACAAGAAACAGATCTGCTTCGTTGGCATTGGTGATCCATAGCTTGGTGCCGTTAAGAACATATGAGTCACCGTCTTCTTTTGCTGAGCATTTAAGTGCAAAGGCATCGCTACCCGAGCCCGCTTCCGACAGGCAATATGCACCCACTTTTTCGGTAGCAAGCTGTGGAAGAAACCGTTGCTTTACGTCATCATTACCCCAGCGCAAAAAAGCGTTGTTGACGAGAGTGTTCTGTACGTCCATGAATACACCCACGGAGGCATCAACCCTGGAGATTTGCTCTATGGCAACAATACTCATAAAAAATGTACCTCCGCCCCCTCCGTATGATTCGGGAATCTCGATACCCATGAGTCCCATTTCGAAAAAGGTTTTGATAATTTCAGGATCCAGTTTTGCGGCCTCATCCATCTCCTGCACTTTTGGTTTTATGATGGATTCAGCAATATCGGATGCGGCCTCTTTTAGCATCTGTTCGTCTTCGGTAAGCTGGGTAAGCGGGGCTATACGTTCGGTTAGTTCTTGCATGATGGTAACTCTGTTTTTGAAATTGTTTTAATTGGAAGATAAAAAATTGTAAGCGCTTTTTTGTCTCTTTTGATCTGGAAATGTTAGGGATTAAAAACATACGTTGCTATTTTAATATGCAGAACCTAAAAAAACTGCAGTAACCCAACAGCAAAAGGGTGGGTTTGAGCAGGTGTAAAATCTGGAAGAGAACATTATGGGCAAAGAAGAGCAGTTATTTCAGGAATTTGAAAAAGTAAGCAAGTCGGATTGGGCAGAAGTTGTAAAAAGAGATTTAAAAGGCGCAGACTATAAAGAAAAGCTGCGCTGGGATACTCTTGAGGGTTTTTCTATTGAGCCGTATTTCACCAGTGAAGATGTTGACAGTGCACACCCGGCCATGAGCGCTAAGAGAGGATGGGTATCGTGCGAGCCGCTTTACGAAAATAATCCGGAAGAAATTAAAGCAATAATTGAAAATGGATCCGGGCAGGAAGCATACCTGATTACATTAAAATTATCTGGTGATCCCGGAGCATCGGCACGGGATTTATCTGGAGCAAAAATTGTAAGCCAAAAGGAGTTTGATCTCGTTGCAGAAGCGGCTAATTCTTCGGCTAAAAAACTTATTTTTGATGCGGGAATGGCATCGCCTGCTGTTTTGGCGATGGCAAAAAACAGCGGGCTAAAAAGAGAAGATTATTTACTGATGTATGATCCGTTCTCTTTTATAGCCGAGCACGGCCGGTATCCGGCAGGAAAAGACCATATTATAAAAATCGTAAACGAATGCATAGAGACAGGCAGCCACTGCCTCTGTGCTGATGGTTCCCTTTATAAACACGCCGGTGCCACTATTGTGGAAGAGGTGGCGATTATGCTGACATTGGCGAGTGAATATATAGCCGCAGTGCCCGATCAAAAAAAGGAGATGGCGGCCAAAAGCCTCTTTTTCAAAACTTCGTCAGGGCCATTGTACTTTCCTGAAATGGCAAAAGTAAGGGCAGTGAGACTTTTATGGAAACTTCTGCTTGAGGAGTACGGTATCGATTCAGAGATACAATTACCAATACTTTCAGAGACGAGCAAAACCAATAAACCACTTACAGATTCCTACAACAATATGGTTCGTGTTGTGAGTGAATCAATGTCCGCCGTTATTGGTGGGGCAGATGTTGTGTTGGTACATCCCTATAATGAGCACTACGAAGAACCGTCAGATTTTTCAAGGCGAATTGCCCGGAATGTGCAGCATATATTACGGGAAGAGGCACATCTTGGGAAAGTCGCTGACCCGGCGGCAGGCTCGTATTACATTGAGAAAATGACGGATTCGGTTGCCGGGCAGAGCTGGGATCTGTTCAGGGAAATTGAACTGGAGGGAGGTTTCCTGAAATCGGCAGAGCTGGGAACAATTCAGGAAAGAATATATTCCTCGGCCGGCCGTAAAAAACAGGCATATTCCACCCGTAAAAAAGTACTGATTGGTACGAATAACTATCCCAACAGCAGTGAGACATTACCGGATCCCTCAGGTCGAAACCTTACTGCAGAAACGTTGCCCAAAGATGAAAAAGAGGTGCAGAATGGTGGTGACCTTCCCGTTATTACCAGGCTTGCAGAACAGTTCAAAAATGGGGCAACATTTGGTGAATATAGTAAGCTTTATTATAACCCTGGCAGGGTTTTATACAAAACCCTGGGCAGCTTTAATGCGGGAGAAGAGCTCGATATTATCAGAAAAAAAGCGCAGGAATTGCAACATAACGGGCGTCCGGTAACGGTGCAGCTTGTGCAGGCAGGAAATAAAACGTGGAGACACGCAAGGGCATCATTTTCAGCTAATTTCCTTGGTTGTGCCGGGTTTAGCATCAACGATTCCGGAGGGTTCGATACCATTGATGAAGCACTAAAAAGTTTAGATAATATGGATGCAGACATTTTTGTGCTGTGCAGCTCGGATGACGAGGCTGTCGAAATGGCGGGTTCGTTTGCAAAGGCTGTACCGGAGAACAGGATAATGATTTTAGCGGGGAATCCGGGGAAGCATGAGGAGAAATTCAGAGCGGAAGGTTTCGATTTTTTTATCCACCTGAAAGCAAATTTACCCGATACATTAAAGGCAATTCTGGATAAGTTAAACAGAGAGGAGATAAGCAAATGAGCAGGCCCGATTTTTCAAAGAGCAGATACAGACGACCTGAAATAAACAAATCAAATCAAAAAGATGGTGATAGCTGGAAAACACCGGAAAAAATTGAGGTAAAACCGGCCTACAGTCAAAACGATATCGAAGGGCTGAAACATCCTGATTTTGCATCTGGTATCCCGCCCTATTTACGCGGACCATACGCAACAATGTACGCCATGAGGCCGTGGACCATTCGTCAGTACGCCGGTTTTTCTACCGCTGAAGAATCGAATGCATTTTACCGGCGCAATCTGGCGGCCGGACAAAAAGGTCTCTCGGTGGCGTTTGATCTCGCAACACATCGCGGGTATGATTCGGATCATCCCCGCGTAACGGGCGATGTAGGTAAAGCCGGGGTGGCAATCGACTCCATTCTGGATATGAAAATTTTGTTCGATCAGATTCCGCTCGACAAGATGTCGGTCTCAATGACGATGAACGGCGCAGTGATTCCAATTATGGCGTTTTATATCGTAGCGGCGGAAGAGCAGGGTGTACCGCCCGAAAAACTGAGCGGCACAATACAGAACGATATTTTGAAAGAGTTTATGGTGCGGAATACCTACATCTATCCGCCGGCTCCCTCCATGAAAATTATTGGTGATATTTTTGAGTATACATCAAAATTTATGCCTCGCTTTAACTCCATTAGTGTTAGCGGATACCACATGCACGAAGCGGGTGCCACGGCTGATATTGAGCTGGCTTATACACTTGCAGACGGTCTTGAGTATGCTCGGCAGGGCATCAAAAAGGGGTTGGATATAGACAGTTTTGCTCCCAGAATTTCCTTTTTCTGGGCGATTGGCATGAACCATTTTATGGAGATTGCTAAAATGAGGGCCGGGCGTATGTTGTGGGCAAAGCTGATGAAGCAGTTCAACCCAAAAAATCCAAAATCCCTGTCCCTGAGAACTCACAGCCAGACATCCGGATACAGCCTAACGGAGCAGGATCCGTTTAACAACGTGGCCCGAACCGCCATTGAGGCGATGGCGGCAGTGCTGGGGCACACCCAATCACTGCACACAAACGCCCTCGACGAAGCCATTGCGCTGCCCTCCGATTTTTCAGCGCGCATTGCGAGAAATACGCAGCTTATTTTGCAGGAAGAAACCGGAATTACGAAAGCCGTGGATCCATGGGGAGGTTCCTACTATGTGGAATACCTTACCGACCGCCTTGCCCGCAGAGCCTGGGAGCTTATTGAAGAAGTAGAGGAGCTGGGAGGTATGGCCAAAGCGATTGAAACCGGTGTTCCCAAAATGAGGATTGAAGAAGCTGCTGCGCGGAAGCAGGCAAGGATCGACAGCGGTAAAGAGACAATTGTTGGTGTAAATAAATACCGGCTGGCTAAAGAAGATCCTATCGAAATACTCGAAGTAGACAATGATAGAGTTCGGGAACTGCAGGTAGAACGGCTGCGGAAACTGAGAGAAGAACGCGATGAATCGGCGGCTCAAAGTGCACTGGACGCGATAACCGCCTGTGCTGAAACGGGTGAGGGGAATCTGCTTGAGTTTGCGGTTGAAGCAGCGAGAAAACGGGCTTCACTGGGCGAAATCTCCGACGCCATGGAAAAATCATTTGGACGGTATAAAGCGGCAATTAAATCAATTTCGGGCGTGTACTCATCAGAAATAAAAGACAACGAACAGTTTAAAGAAGTGCTGAATCTTGTAGAAAAATTTGAGAAACAGGAAGGGCGCCGTCCCCGTATTATGGTGGCAAAAATGGGGCAGGACGGACACGACCGCGGAGCAAAAGTGATCTCTACCAGTTTTGCCGACCTGGGGTTTGATGTTGACATTGGACCACTGTTTCAAACACCCGAAGAAGCTGCTAAACAAGCCGTTGAAAACGACGTGCATATTTTGGGGGTTTCAAGTCTGGCTGCAGGACATAAATCACTCGTTCCAAGTGTAATGAGTGAACTTAAAAAGCTTGGGAGAGATGATATTATGGTGATCGTTGGAGGAGTAATACCCAACAAAGATTACCAGTTTTTATATGATGAAGGGGTGGCGGCAGTATTTGGGCCGGGCACTGTTATTCCGCAGGCCGCTGCGCGCATACTGGAAATCCTGATGGACGCGGAGGAAGAAGAACCATCATAAAAAACGACAAAAATCAGGCAGCTCCGTTTTTATTATACACTTTGTAGATAAAGTAAGGCGGAATATTTAGCGGCACAAAATCGGTGTCATAATTTCCGAATACTTCCATAACGGGTTTCTTCAAATGTCCGCTGGTCTGGTAGGCTAAAAAGAGCCCGTTTGGTTTGAGTATCTTTTTTGTGGCTTGAAGAACAATGATTTTACGGTCCATTTTCAGAAAAGAGAATGGAATGCCGGAGAGCACATAATCTACCTTGCCAACCAGCTCCGGGTCGATGGCCGACTCTACATTTCCGGCAAGCACGTTGTGAATCTCTACCCTGGAGTCTTTAATCGTTTCTTTGAGATGGGCAACAAAATCTTCATTGGCCTCGATAAGAATGAGCCGTGAACCGGACGTCATTTTACTGAGCAGGTATTTTGAAAAGACGCCGTCTCCGGGGCCATATTCAACAAGCGTTATATCTTTACTGAAATCGATATTTGTGCAAACTTTTTTAACACAATGTAATGATGTGGGGGTAACTGAGGCCACATCTCTGTCTTTAATAAATGTTTTTAAAAAATCGATTTTTCCCATGAGTCGTATGTATTCAGATTTCTTTTTCTATGGTTGCAATTTGATCCCGTATTCGTGCCGCTTCTTCAAACTCCATGCTTTTAGCAGCCTGCACCATGGAGTCCCGTAAATAGTCGAGAAATTTTTCCTTGCTTTCAAATGTAACTTCTTTCATCGCGGGATTGGCTTTATACTGGATTCCGTCTTCCGCAACACGTACCGTTTCCAGGGTTTCCTCTTCTTTCTTCCCGGGTTTTTTGTCGAGTGTAAAATCCTGAGTCGAAATAAGAGCAGGATCCACAAGCGGTTTCAGCTCTTTTTTAATGGTTTCAGGAGTAATACCGTGCTTTTCGTTGTACTCTCGCTGGATTTTACGCCGGCGCTCTGTTTCGTCTATCACCTTCTGCATACTTCTGGTTACTTTATCTGCATACAAAATGGCTTTACCGCCTACGTTTCTTGCCGCACGCCCCACAATCTGAAAAAGAGATGTTTCTGAGCGTAAAAAACCCTCTTTATCAGCGTCCATGATAGCGACCAGGCTCAGTTCCGGGATATCAATTCCCTCACGAAGAAGGTTAATGCCGACAAGCACATTAAAATCCCCGCGCCTGAATTTATAGAGGACTTCCACCCGCTGCATGGCATCAAGTTCACTATGCATATAGGCAGCACTGATGCCAAGATTCTTCAGATATTCACTCAGCTCTTCACTAAGGCGTTTAGTAAGCGTAATACAGAGAACACGCTCGTTTTTGGCAGCCCTGATGCGGACCTCTTCCAATATGTCGTCTACCTGCGAATCGAGCGGCCGAACCTCGATTTCGGGCTCC
>DATGBT010000007.1:0-3505 GCA_035312505.1 Balneolaceae bacterium
CTGAAAAGCGTCCGCATTGTCATTTCGAGCGGTAGCGAGAAATCTTTAACAATCAAGATTCCTCGTCACTTTCGTTTCTCGGAATGACAGCAGCGGAAGCTTCTAAGATAATATTAAATATTGTCGAGTTCCTTGGAAGTCGATTTTAAGATGGCAAAGAAAAAAGTTCAAGATCAAGGCGCGCAAATTCCGAGGAATGCAGCGCAACACAGATATTGGACTTTTTACGAAGCCATCAATATTTGAAATTAAAATCGATATAATGCTTAGATAGAGTCCTGCATGAATGTCTTTCATCATGAATCCACCTATCCGCGTCGTCTTCCTTGTTGTAAATCGAATAACGTCCACAGGTCGAATCGTCCCCCCTACATAGAGCTGCAACTCAGTGGTTTCCTCCACAAGCGCCGCCTGGATAACGGTATCTTTTCTTTTGTCAAAAAAATTCCCGGCAGTTGCCACACAGGAATTAATGTCCCAGTAATCCCACGCCCCGGCCCGACTGATATCCAATTCATCGTCGCCAAGTACGGTATGGATCTCGCCCGGCTTGACCCCGAAAGGGTCTTTTTCCGGATCAAATAACAGGTCGTCCGGGTTTTGCGCGTGCAGCAGCAAAGGCGTGAAAATCAATACACCAACGATCAAAGCAAAAATGGTTATTCAGACTGCTCCGAATTTTGTTTTCTACTTGAAATTTTTTGGTACTATAAACTATTACTATTACGCTTAACATGACTATTGGTGAATAAAGATCAGTTCTTAACTAATATTTTCGGCTTATTGGCGAAGAATCTAGAAAGGGACCGGCAGCTATACTTATTGAACCTCACATACCATATGTTGGGGCGACCCTTCAGAGGGATAGAGCCCCGGATTACTGTCTTTTCTGTTTGACTGTATGTAACGGCGCAAGTGCCCGCCTTACTGAAGCTTGATAGCCGCATGGGGCAACAGAAAAGAAAAAAATTGCTCTTGTATCGTGTAGCAGGGCTGTCGTCTCACAATCCTTTTCTAAGAAGACAGGTAAACCTCATGAATTTGTAACCCGAAAAAATTTGACACCTTTTAAATGGCTCTGCTATTTTTTAACTTCTGGCTCACCTTTTTAATCTGTAAATATCTGCCAAAGCAAATCAAGAAGGAGGTCCCAAATGCATAAATATATTACAATTTTTATGATCGCCATAAGTTTAATCATCGTATCTACCGCTGCAAATGCCTTTGACTACAAAAACTGGATTCCCCTACTACCTGAAAGTATCGGCGGGATAGAGAAACATGGCGACCCCTCAGGCATGAACATGGAAAAAAGCGGGCAGTCCTGGTCCTTGCTCAGACAGAAATATTCCGATGCAGAGGGGAATAATATCCGCCTTTCCATTGTCACCGGTTCAAACGCCCCGGGAATCAGAAAATTTGAAACCATGCAGCAATTCAACATGGAAACCCCTGAGAAAAATATAAAAACGCTGGACATTGCAGGGCACAAAGCGGTTCTGGAGCTAAACAAGAAGGGGGGGGGAAAGCAATCTGCTGATTTTGGCTCAGGAAAAAACATTAGTCGTCATTGATACAGCATCCTTTGACAATGAAGCCGATATTATTTCTCTGGCAGAGAATGTTCCGCTTTCCAAAATTGCAGATTCGGTCAACTAAAAACCCCCGAACGATTAATTTTAGCGATGAGGAAGTCTATCATGTTTAAAAAAAATGTTTTGTTTTTTGCTGCATTAATTTTCCTTTTTACCCTTGCTGTTTCCTCCGTTGCTCTGGCCGAAAAAGATGTGGAAGGAAGTCAAGATCATCCGATGATTTCCCGGTATGAAGGTTCTTACATTCGTGGGTATGAACATTATGATTACGACCGTTTGACCTTTTATACAGGAGAGGAAGATGGCGAGCTCCAAAAGCTTGTGCCGGAAGGGGAAGTCATCCGAATCCTTTATTTCTTACCTCCTGAAGGTTTATCTGTATTGCAGATACGGCGAAACTATCAGCGGGCCCTGAAGGATGCCGGATTTGAAATGGTGTATGAATGTTATGGGGGTATTGATGAGATCCCATACGATATTTATGGGGATTTTGACAATATTGAAGGGGATCATAGCAAAAATGTTCTTAGCGGAAAAGATAAAAGCTACTTTTTGGCCCGACTTCCGCAAGAAGACGGAGATGTTTATGTTTCTGCCCATACCTGGATTAGTGACTACGCCGATGCTGACTGGCAGCCTGTCACTGCTCTTCAGATTCTTGAAGAAAATCCGATGGAGACCGGCAAGATCCAGGTTGATATAAATGCCGAGACAATGGCAAAAGGTATTGAGGAAACGGGCAGTGTTCGCATTTACGGCATCCACTTCGATACGGACAAAGCCACGATCAAGGAAGAATCCGAATCCACGCTGGCTGAAATAGCCGCGCTTTTGGAGGGAAAATCGGATCTCCGCCTTGGCGTTGTCGGCCATACCGATGCTGTCGGAAGTATTGAATACAATATGGAGCTGTCCCGGCAGCGTGCAGAGGCTGTCGTGGAATTTCTGGCATCCAAACACGGAATCTCAAAAGACAGGCTTGATCCTCGTGGAATAGGCCCATGGGCACCCGTTGCCAGTAACGAAGACGAAGATGGCCGGGCACGTAACCGGCGGGTTGAATTGGTCAAAATGTTAGAGCAATAAAAGCGAGGTTCCGGCAATACGATTCGGTTGCCATTCAGAGTCCTTGCAAAGGGGGTTGAGGCATTGGTCATATGAATATCAACATTGAAAAAATGTCTGCACAGGCTATCTAAAGGGGATTAAAAAAATGAAAAAAAATAATACAGTCCTGGGAATTGATCAAAATATCGAGGCGTTGTTGTGCTATGTGCTTGGATGGATCACAGGAATCGTTTTTTTGCTGTTGGAGAAAGAAAACCTGTTTGTAAGATTTCACGCAATGCAGTCCCTGGTGGTCTTTCTTGCCCTGTTTGTCCTTAGCCTTGTTTTGGGGGCGATTCCGGTTCTCGGGCTGCTGACGCCCATAATATTCCTGCTGACGATAGTCCTCTGGATTATTATGATGATCAAGTCATTTCAGGGGGAAATGTATAAACTTCCCTGGGCCGGGGACTTTGCCGAGAAGCAGGTTTTTCAGAAAAGCGAGTAAGGAACATTTATGAGCCTCGCCTGCAAGAAATTAAAAAAACTGCAAAGGGGTGTATGGTATTGGACTTTTAAACCCTTCAAAGCAGGTATCTTGAAAACCATGGCCCCAAAAAAGCCCCTAATGAGGCTTAATTATTCTGATAATCCAGTATAGCCTGTCAATTTATTTCGAAAATTTTATGCTGTTTTTAGCTCATATATTCTGATTCCTTACAAATGGTCCAAGAATGATGCCAATCGAAGGGCCTCAGAATTTTTTAACAATCTTCTCCGATCTTGGACATTCAGCTTGGATTTAAAGCGTTCAGTTTAGCTTCGAGAAAGGTGAATCCGTTTTCCACGTAATAGTCACGAAC
>DATGBT010000008.1:0-9372 GCA_035312505.1 Balneolaceae bacterium
CCTGGTAATGAATCTGGAGAGATGGCTCAAGGCCATTATTTTTTGGCTTTTTTACCATTGGGCTATTTTGGCTGCAAATGCTCTCCATGTTCAGGCTGAGGCCTCAAATTGAAGATTTTTAACTTTTTCAGGAAGTCCTACGTAGTAAAAGTTACTAACTCTATGGGCATCCGTCATTGTCACCCTCTGTATGCCTAACAAATGATTATCCGGTTTTCCGGATATCATTCAATAGTTGATATCGGTAACGTATTTTTATCTTAAGCTATTTCCTAACCGTATATCACACGTATTTGGAGAATGTTAAATTAGGTACCATTATGGAACAAATCCCACAATTATTTTTATTACGATTGGAATCGCAGTTGAGAAAAAATCAGGCAATATTCCGAGACTTTCTCAAATTTGCATCTTGCTCGCCATCTTTTGGACCGTCAATTTCAAGCGTGGACTGAGGAATGTAAAAAGAACCCGTCAGCTATCCGGTAAAAATGGAGGATACCATATATGGTGGTAATCATCAGTCCGGTATGGCCCCACATTACTGTTTTCTCTGTTTGAGTTTGTTGAGCGGCGCGAGTGCCAATATAATTGAAGGTTTGCTATTGCATTCTTCAATGGAGAAGGAAATTCTATAAGTGCATACTATTCAAAATTGCTGAACGTCGGAAACACTGAGTCTTTGCGAATGGACATGTCTCGATTGTTATCGTCAGAAAACCTTTCCTCCCTTAGGCGCCTCATAGGTAATCCTAAGTTCGCATTCGTCGACAACGTCATTCATTGACTTAGAGACCCATGTACCGCCGAGGGTGATTATTGCTGAGTCGCCAAACGTGAATTTGATCACGGAAACCTTGGTTATATCAAAGTCTTTTTTCTTGATATCCATATCTGGATTTCCATATTTAGCTTTGATTAGGCCAAATGCACGATCAAATCGAAAATCACAACCGACTTTCGATTCAGTCTCTTTGTTAATAAGCTGAATTAAAATTAAGCGATTTTTTTTGAAATATAGACGCCGCCTAAATTTCATACCCCCAATGTCAATTTCGCCTGCAGCATCAAGTATTTGAAGAGGCCCGTAATCGAATATGGAGCCTGTCTTTTCTGATGTAACGTTAATTTTGTTTCGAACTTCCATTTCAGACATTCCGAATAAGAAGTCGCCATATCCCTTTAGAGTCTTGCGATTTTCGTTATGACATGAGAGGGATAGGCTTAATAGCAATAACATCAGAGATGTTCGAGCTATATACCACCTTCGTTCAGTCTTCTTAGATTTCATGTCTTCTCCAATTCTCTTTTCAACGAACTTCATTATTTATTAACAATCATGCTTAATATGTTCTATAATGTTTGTCAGAATAACGTTCCGATTGAAGCGGTTTGTTTTGTTTGATTAGGATGATTAATCACGTCTAATATTGCCTGATCGAGTCTGTCAATAAGACAACTTGCCACTATCTTGCCTGGTAATTTCATACTGTGACTGAGGAAAAAAGGAATTATCAGTTATCCATCCACTATTAAAACACGATATGTAGGGGGTGATTTGACACCAGCAGTGCAACCGCTCTCGCGATCAGATGCAGTAGCATTGTTCGCTGTTCTCTTAAACCGAAATTCAGTACCGTAAACATTCAGATATTAATGGCTACTAATTGAAAGCCGTTAATTTTCCGCCTTCAAAGTATAAGCACTTCGAATCATAGACCCATTGATCTGGTCCAGGATAGCTTTCGTTTATTTTTTCGGGACTTCCCCAAGACCAAACCACTTCATCCTCTGTCATTCCAATCTTTACAACACCTCTAGTAATCGCATCCCACATTTCAGCTCTTCCTTTATATTTTCTCCTTGGATCATCTAAAGAAAATAATTCATCAAAACTATTCGAAACGTCACTGTCTTTATAATCCGAAGGAATATTTGTCCCTCCTAAAGTAACATCGACATACGCTTTGACCCCATCACTTGTTTCAAATGCGATGCTCGTATCATTGAAGTCATCATTAGAAAAACCAATATTCAAAACTTTTACAGGAATATATTTTCTACAATCATTCCGTGATGCACTATCACCTCTCCACATTCTCGTCATAATATAGAAAGTCTTGCCTATAAGAAGCTTCCTGGCCTTCAATATATCCCCTATATATTGAAGGTTACTAATCTGTTGAAATGCATCCGATGATGCGTTTTTCATTTCACTTTTGCTGCCAGTGAATTCATATTCATATAGCTGGTCTTCTCCTTCTACAGAAAAAACCACATATGTCCTTATGCAGTCGCCTCTTGGGCAAGAAACATGCCTTTCTTCAACCCTATCGACTTCGAATATTTTACCAGAGTAGTCACTATTCTTTAAATTCTTAGCATAATAACTTTCGGACTTATAAGGTTTAAGAGGAATATCAAAGCCAATGTCATATTCATCCTCTTGCGGAATAAACTTCATACCTTTCTTCCACTCCCACATGGGAATAAAGTTGAATTGTTTCGCAATTTCACTACGCTTATCTTTAGTTTCTGCCAAATTTTTCGAACTATTATTATTGATTACGCCCAGAGAAAAATCAGTTGCAGTCGAAGCAGATGTGCAAAATACAATTGCTGACAAAATCGTTAAAGTAATTTTTTTCATTTTATCCCCCCCCCAAGTAGTTTGATATAGTAACGGCGCTTTTCAGCGGGATTGGGTAAAAACCACAGTCACCTGAGGTAATCCCCGTTAGAACCCATCGTGCCCAATTAAGGCAATAGGCTCACGATTATATCTTTGTATAATTTGGTAATTAAAATAGCCTATGGTATATTTTTGCCTTAGGAGGCGGGAATCTTAACATAAACAGGGCAAACTTTTCAAAAGTCATCGACTTCCTCTGACTACGGCGGTTTATCCATTTGAAAAACATCTTTACAGATTTAAGAATAAAACCCTGAACCGTTTTAGAGTTAAAGGAGATGCCATAATATTGAACGTGTCCTGCTAATTTTCTGCAAAAAGATTCCCATAATTCCGGTAATGGAACAGTATTACGATTTTCTTTGCACCATTCATTTACTCTGCTAAGTTTACTTCTTAATTTCTTACCTGAACTTTTCAGTTTCGGCACAACCTTGCCGCCTTTTGTTAATCCGAGGTAAAATGTAAAGCCTAAGAAATCGAAAGACTGACTGTTCTCCTTCTCAAACCTGTTAAAAACAAGTGTTTTGGTTTTGTCTTTATTCAACTTAAGCTTGAATTTTGATAACCGTTTTGGCAAAGCAGCCCTGATTCTTTCAGCATCTTTTGCATTCTCACAACAGATAACTGCATCGTCGGCATAACGAAAAATTTCAACCCTGCCTCTACAATTGATTTTAACTGTCCTGTTAAACCAATCATCAAGTGCATAATGAGCATAGATATTGGCTAATATCGGACTACAAATACTTCCTTGCGGCACCCCTTCATCGCTTACTGTTAATTCTCCATTACTGAGAACACCTGCCTTAAACATCCGTCGGATGTATCTTAGAAAACGTTTATCTTGTATCTTATTGGACAGTTGTGCCATCAATAGGTCATGGTCGATTGTTCCAAAATAATTCGACAAATCAAGATCAATAACGTTTCTCACCGATTGGCTGTATAAATGCCCTCGAAGTGCTTTGATTGCATCATGACACCCTAATTTTGGCCTGAATCCATATGAGCTGTTCCAAAATAACGGTTCATAGATAGCCTCAAGTATTTTCTGCACGCCTTTCTGGACAATTTTGTCTTCAAAATTGCCTATTCCCAATGGTCTTGTAGCTCCATTTCTTCCCTCCTTGGGGATCGATATTTGCTTTACAGGACCGGGAATATAGGACATCGTTTTCAGCTTTCTCAGCAACGCATCAAGATTCTCCTCAAGATTTTCACCATATTTTCCTTTTGTCATACCATCAATACCAACCGCTGCTTTTCCCTTGAGCGACTGATACCAACTCAGCAAATTCTCTTTATTGAAGTGGTGCATTAACTGATTGAACACCATTTCCGGATTTTCTGCTGACAATCTACTTATTATTGCAAATTTTGTTTCCATAATTACCGATATTCTGTGCTATCTATCATGTGTCCTTTGCAATAGCGATATAACCCGGACCCCTTTCCTCCACCGGCGTTACCCGGCTTCATCAGTACTATGAGTCCTCTGACTCCCTGCTGTTCATCTCAGTTTCCTTGCTTATTAGGCTTGTCGCTGATACTCCATCCCTGGAGAAACAACAGGGTCTCCCACGTTTATAAAATAACTCTGTTTGCATGCCAGGCTCTACGATCCCGGAGGTGTCATAGCGTCCTCCCCGTTTAACGTTGGCTATGATGTTGCTTTCTGACGCCGCGAAGCCATCAGCCACCTCAAATGACAAAATTAACGGGACTCAATCGCTTCAAGATATGTTTCCGGCCTACAAACTCTCTGTCTACGCTTTACAGTGCCCGTTACCAGACACCGCACAAGACTCGATAATCGATGTGCTGGGTTGCACTTTCGATGCATTCACTTTCAGAAGCCAGTTATTTTACACTTCGTGGCGCACCGCGGCTTTTTGCGATCCGCTGCAAAAGCTTTGTTATGATCGCTTTTGCCAAACCTTAATTGATAATTCCTCTATAACTTCTTCATAACTCCAGTATGGGGATATCACCGGTATTCTGCGAACCTTTTTTAATTGATTCGGATTAAATTCCTTTTCACATTTTTTTTCAAATTTCTCTGGGTTTTCGGCAACAATTGCGACAACATCGACATATTCAAATTTAAAATGTCCACTATGGCGCCATTCTCTCTCCCAAGAAAAATCGTATTTTTCTGATATGACATTGATAATGGAATAATAATGAACTATCTCTCGATAGAAATCTTCCCGCGCCTTTAGCTTTTTGAATGCATTTACGCTTTTAAAATGACTATCAAATTCACTCAATAGGTAATCTCTCAGTGTTGTTCCCTTACTATTGATATAAAGAGCGGGATTAGCGCCTTCATCAACCAATTCATCCCGCCAAAAAACCAATCCGTAAGGTTTTAACTTTATTTTTCTTGGATATGTTTCTGAAGTCATTTTATGTATTTGATCAAGTGGTGTTTCAGTGAAACAGACAGTTTTAAATTTTCTAAGCAATAGAGGAGTTAACTTCATATTTTTTAGTTTTGGACCAAATAAGCAATGGAAGTTCCTCGCCTCTATTTTCTTATCTTTTAAAATGTTGATAAGATTATTTTCAGCATCAATTTTATTTGTTTTTCTTGTAAGGTGGACTAAAAATCTCGAAAAATCAGAACGTTTTCTTGGATCATCTTTCATAATTCACCTTAAGCCTAACCAGTTATTGTGCGGGTCCGTATATCACGTGATATGTGATGTTATGCGACAAAAGATACATTCCAAATTATCAGGCTACATACTTGCCAATATCTGGAAACAAATCTGTTTTGGATGCGTATTCCGGCGAAGTCGGCCACCCATTCCGGACGATTCCGGCCGCCTGTTCCGGACGAAGTCGGCCATCTGTTCCGATTGATTCCGGCCACTCATTCCGGATGATGTCGGCCACTTTTTCGGAGCAAAGCGACGCTGTTTTTTACTTCACAAATTACCCGGTTTAAGTCAACTTTCTTTTCTTCTTCCGCATAGAGTCTCCTTTCAAATTGATTTTGTAAGCATTGTGAACGAGGCGATCGAGGATGGCATCGGCCAATGTCGGATCATCGATTACCTCATGCCAATGCGATACCGGCAGCTGGCTGGTGATAACAGTTGAGTGTATCTCACAGCGGTCCTCTATGATTTCAAGAAAATCCCGCTGCTGCTCCTTGGTCAGTTTTGACAAACCCCAGTCATCAAGGACCAATAAGTGCGTTTTGGCAAAGCCGGCCAGAAGTTTTCCGTAACGGCCGTCACCTTTTGCCAGACTCAGTTCGGAGAACAACTTCGGCAGCCGCAGATACAACGCACTGTATCCTTCCAAACAAGCCTTGTGGGCAAGTGCGCAGGCCAGGTATGATTTTCCGATCCCAGTCGGCCCGGTGATAAAGACATTGTGACGGGCTTTTAACCATTCGCAGCCGGCAAGCGATAACATGAACTGCTTATCCAGCCCCCGGGCATGAGTATAATCAATATCCTCCATACTGGCTTGGTGCCGCAGCCTGGCTTTTTTCAGCCGGGTTTTTAGCCGCCTGTCCTGCCTTTCCATATGTTCACGGTCCACAAGCAGTCCCAGGCGCTCATCAAAAGAGAGCTTCTCGATATCCGCCGTCTGCAGCT
Organism: Balneolaceae bacterium; assembly: GCA_035312505.1. Classification (GTDB taxonomy): domain Bacteria; phylum Bacteroidota; class Rhodothermia; order Balneolales; family Balneolaceae; genus Rhodohalobacter. Next base: position 6,310 of record DATGBT010000008.1, read on the forward strand.
GCTCCTCAAACGCCTTTCGCATGCCATAGAACTTCATTGCCTGTAATTTATCGATGATCGGATGGGTCAACATGATATATTTTCCTTTCTTGGCTTTTCAAATTTTACTCAATAGGCTATAGTGACAACCGCCTTTGTCGGAGGATAGGGCAACGCTGGGGAGCGACCCGAGCGCCGGCCAGGGCGACCGAAGTATGAGGGCCGTACTCCGTGTGCGGCCTCTCTCTCATACTTTGGTCCATAATGCGATAACCCCCGGGGGCTTGGGGGCAGCGCCCCCAATTAAAATCAGATTCATACCTTTTACCCATAATATTTGCCGCCCCTGATGTTGGCGTGGTTAATCGGCTCCCCCGAAGATTCTTCTTCTGCCAGGGGCTTGCGATCCAGCCCGTTCTTCAGGATGGACTCCACACTTTTATAGCTTCTGCCGCCGATTTGATTGGCCCGCCGGGCAGCGGCTTCAAGCCGATCCTCCCCATAGCTTTTACCCAGCCGAAGAATGCCCAGGCAGCTGCGGAAGCCCTGCTGGGGATGGATACGAACAGCCATCACCTTCTCGATCAACTCTGCCGTATGAGGGCCGATTTTACCGGCCCAGCGCACCAGACGCTCAGGCGTCCATTCCGCATATTGCTGGTGCTTTTTGGGCATATGTTCCTTGAGCGTGGTATGCCGGCCCATCCGATCGCTTGAGGCATGGCTGGCCACCCGCTTGCCCTTATAAAAGCATTCCACGGTATTGGCGGTTATCCTGACGTCGAGCTCCTTTTTCATCAGCTGATAAGGCACGCTGTAAAAATGGCCGTCGACTTCCACATGATAATCAATATGGACCCGGGCTTTTTTCCATCGGGCAAACTGATACCGGGCCATGGGCAACGGTTTTAACGCCGGCTTGTCCATAGTCTCGAACACGCTTCTCCGGGTTCCCGGCAATTTCTGGAAGGGCTTGTTATTTAGCTCAACCAAGAGATCACCAATCGCCCGGTTTAACTCGGGGATACTGAAGAACCTCCGGTTGCGAAGTCTGGCCAAAATCCAGCGCTCGACTATCTGGACCCCGACCTCGGCCTTGGCTTTATCCTTGGGCGCCCGGACCCGGGCCGGGATCACAGCGGTGTCATAGTGGTTGGCCATATCCAGATATGTGGGGTTTAAATCCGGCTCATATCGACAGGCCTTGTTAACACCGCTTTTAAGGTTGTCGGGGATGACCAGCTCCGGCACACCGCCTAAAAATTCAAACGCCCGGACATGGGAGGCAATCCAGTCCGAGAGGTTTTGGGTCAGGCTTGCCTCGGCATAGGTGTAATTGGAAGCGCCCATGCAGGCGGTAAAGATCTGGGCCTCGCAGACGTTGCCGCTGCTCGGGTCGGTAATCGGCACTGTCATGCCGCTGTAGTCGACAAAGAGCTTTTCCCCTGCCCGGTGGTCCTGGCGCATGACCGGGTCCAGTTTGTTTCGCCACTGCCGGTAGAGATGACAGAACTGGCTGTATTGATATCCTTGGGGGGTTTGGGCTTTATATTCATGCCATAACAGCATGAGGGTCACGCCCTTGCGTTTGAGCTCCTGATGGATATGAGAGAAGTCTAAAGGCGGCCGCTGGCCCTTAATCGTGCGTGGCACTTGGTCAAACAGGATCTTTTCCAATTGCGCATCATCCATATCCTCCGGAAGCGGCCAGCCAAGGCCCGCAGCCTTGGCCCGCTGGATGTAATCGCCTACCGTGCTCCGGGCCACGGAAGTACTGTTGGCAATCTTTCGGTTACTGAGTCTGCATTCGAATTTGAGACGTAAAACTTCTTTGATTTTTCGCATGGTGATTCGCTCCGCTGGCATTTGCACCTCCCTTGAATGATTAAAAGAGGCACAACTTACCGCTAATAATTTTTGTTCACCAGCGAAGCTTTACTCAGAAAATTACTTATGATGGGTGGCCGAAATGAATCGGAATCACCGGCCGACTTCCGTCGGAATTGGTGGCCGACATCAATCGGAATCACTGGCCGGAATCATCCGGAATTGGTGGCCGAGATGAATCGGAATCGGTGGCCGAAATCATCCGGAATATGCAGTTTTGGAGAATACTCCAGTATTTTGTAGTCGCTCATAAATACAATAGAGCATTTAAAAAACGCGTGGCTCATAGTCAAAAATACTTGGATTACCCATAAATATCATAGGTTTTTTAAATAGGAAAGGTATTCTTCAGAAATGAGTTTTGGACATAATCAAAGAGACTTGCCAGATTCCTTCCCAATTGTTCCAAGCAGGAAGTCAGGAATATAAAAAGTTGTACGCAAACATATTATTGAAATTAGACATACAGTATGTTGTGGTTTACAGTAATAATCTTCGTTTACTTTAATTGATGTTATAAAAGGCAGATCTATCCCGCCCGTTACACTGTGATGATAATCGCCAAAACAGAGCTCAGTTACCTTGTTGTGGTATCATAATTTTTGTGGTCAAACATAATGATCACAAATGATAAATAATGATATATAATGACAAAGGCAGAAAGTGATGCTTTTTTAATTTTTAAATAACTTATTGAAATATTTTATAATAAATTTAAATTTTACTGCAAGCCCTCATGGGTTCGACTCCCGCCGCCTCCACCATTTTATCTATGATTTCAAATAACAGTTGGATTCATTAAAATCAACCAGTTATCACCGATCAAAGCGCCATACTTTATCACAAAGCATGACAAATTTTGTGTAGTAAAATAATTTTTCCTACTCTTGTATAAACTTTTATGTCTTCGATTTCACTATATTTTCATGACAGCGTGGCCGTTCTAAATCTTTTAAGAGAACGCTTGCCAGCTTGGATTTTTTCTGATAAAGTATTGCATAAAAATGGGGCTTATGATCATTTATGCAATACTTTATCAGGAGCGCATTATGTCATCACCGCCAAAAGCAATCGGAGACATGCTCACTTTATTCCAGCAGCAGCCCTGCTGGAAGATCAGCCCACTGGCAGAAGCACTGCAGTACGCTGTGCCATCGGTTCGGCGGTTTCTGGCGCAAACCGGTTATTACAGCAGCT
>DATGBT010000009.1:0-8102 GCA_035312505.1 Balneolaceae bacterium
CTCATTTTAAAGCGCAATTTCCGACCCCTTGTGTGGATAGGGGTATTTGTGGCTTTTGGAGGCTCCCTGCTTCTGGGTATTGCAGATGAAACCCAACAGGCAGGCCTCTACCCAAATCCTCTATTGGGGAATATTCTTGCATTCTCAGCTGCTGTTATTTTTGTGATCTATTTTATGCTGGGCAGAAAAATACGGCAGCGCACCGAGTGGATCGATTACGTTTTTTATATCTACCTCTACGCCGCGATTGTCTGCACAATACTATCGTTTATCTGGGTCGGAGGCGTACCGTATGTTAGTTTTTCAGCTCTGATTGTTGGTCTGGCTCTTGCTGTTGGACCTACTATTCTGGGACACGGGTCTATGAATTACGCGGTGAAATACATCTCTCCCACCCTGCTTTCAACTCTTATTTTATCAGAAGCGGTACTTGCAGCAATCGCAGCCTACTTTATTTTTGATGAAGTACCTGCTACTGTATCTGTAATAGCAATGCTGATAATTATATCCGGAGTATCGCTGACCTGGTCACGAAGGCTCGCAAGGGCTTCAAAATAACATTAAAGGAACAGAAAGTATTGTTATCGCTGGTGATACGACAAATAAACGTATTCACAAAGACACTATTTTTGCTCTACTACGTCAAAAACTATACATTAATTGTAGAGTTCTTACGTTATCACGTTGTTTTTAATATCGGATGTACCCGAATGAATGTTATTGAAGGTATTCAAAAGTTAATGATTTTTACTGTCTTGAGATGACACTTCCAAAGGAGCCATCTTCCATACCCGTTAAATGATGGTTGCTTTGTTCTTAACAGGAACGAACCTGTATCCAATGAAAGAAACATTACATCCGACTTATCTGAAACAGCTTCCGCTTTTAATAATTGCTGTATTTATACTGGCAATAGGCTGCTCCTCAGATAAAGGAAAAAGTTATCAGGACGATAAGGAATCTTCTGACCTTATCACGGATGTAGAACCGATTGAACGTGATTTTGCGGAAATCAAACAGTCGGGAGTGTTAAGAATGATCACCTACTACAGCTCAAATACCTATTTTTTAAATCAGGGAATCGAAGTAGGGTTTGAATATGAAATGATTAAAGAGTTTGCCCGTGAGAATAACCTTGCCCTTGAGGTTGTCATTGTGGGGGATGAAAACCCATTTGAGCTGCTGAACCTGGGGGAAGGTGACGTTATTGCGGCAAATTATACGATTACCTCAGAAAGAAAAAAAGTTGCAAGCTTTACAAGGCCTTACAATATTGTGGATCAAATGGTGGTCTATTCGGCTGATGTAGGGAACCCTCCTAAAACGATTGAAGAGCTGGCGAAGTCGGGAATACCCATCTCTGTTCGCAGAAACAGCTCCTACCACTACAGGCTTCAGAATCTTATTGAAGAGGGTTATGACATTGAAATTGATTTAATTGAAGAGAGTTTTGAAACCGAGGCAAGTCTTGTACAGGTGGCAAATGGTAACTTTTTGGCCACTGTTGCTGACGATAACATGTTCGACGCGGCAAACCGGTACATGGAGGGGCTGCTGCAGGGGCCGGTGATTGCCGAATCGGACACCATCGCCTGGGCTATACGCCAGAATGCGACCGATCTCGAAACCAAGATGAACCAATTTCTCTATAAACATTTTCGATTTTCTGAAGACAGAGATACACCCAGGCGCTCTACATTTTTAAATGTACTGCGGAAAAAGTATTTCGAGGGAAGCCGGCAAATGGCGAACTATTACAATCCCGACTGGAATTATCAGTCTTTGGGTATTATTTCGCCATACGATGAAATTGTGAAGTCGGTATCGGACTCCCTGGATCTCGACTGGCTGATGTTAACCGCAATGATTGCGCAGGAATCGAGTTTTAACCCGGACAGTAAGAGCTGGGCAGGAGCAGTGGGTTTAATGCAGGTACTGCCCCGGTTTGTGGAAACGCCATATGAAGAGCTGTACGACCCGGTTAAAAATATTCGGGAAGGGGCAAGAATTATTAAAGAGCATCTGGATCACTATGCCTATATGGACAGCACAAACCGCTGGGCGTTTTCTCTGGCAACATATAATGTTGGGCTGGGACATATGGCAGACGCCAGAAGGCTAACGATCGACAGGAATAAAAACCCTAACGAATGGGAGCATGTGTCAGACTCCCTTATTCGGTTAATGCAGCGCAGATATTACCAGGATGCACGATATGGTTTTGCCAGGGGTATTGAGCCTGTAAAGTATGTTGAAGAGACCATGAACAGATACAGAACGTATCAGGCCGTAATTGCACTTGCGGAGCAGCAGCAACAGTCGGGCTTCACAAATTCACTCATTCCCGGTTTTATTCGCAGGCAGTGAGAATGAGAAGGGTCACGTCATCAGAAAATTTGCCATAGCTGTGTTCTGTTATTTCTGCAACGATATTGTCTAATATTTGCTGGGAAGCCTTATCTCTGTTTTTTAAAATTGTTTCTTTGAGCCGTTTTACGGTAAACTCTTCCTCATCGGGGCTCATGGCTTCATCAACACCATCCGTATAGCAGACCAGAATATCTCCGGGATTTAGCTGAATATCTTTTTCTTTATAGGGCATAATAGAATCCATCGCTCCAAGCAAAAGCCCGCCATCCCGAAGCTCTTCAAATTCGCTTTTATCTTTTCGAAGTAAAAGAGGTGGGTTGTGCCCTGCATTTACGTAGTTCAGAATTTTATGTTCATGAACATATTTTGCCCAGAAGAACGTAATAAATTTATCGCTCGGGGTATTATCAAAAATGATTTTGTTCATTCGGTATGTCGCTTCACTCAGCGAAATGTCAACCGGTAAGAGCACATGCAACATCGACTGCAGATTTGCCATAAGCAGAGCTGCAGGAACGCCTTTTCCCGTGACGTCAGCAATACACAGGATGGAGTTTCCGTCCGGGGTTTCAGCAATATCAAAATAATCACCCCCAACTTCTCTTGAAGAAATTGTTTTTGCGGCAAGATCCACACCCGGAATTCCGGGAATAGGATCCGGCATGAGACCTTCCTGGATAGATTTGGCAATTGAGAGTTCCTCTTCCATCCGCTCTTTATCGATTCTTTCCTCAAGGAAGTATGTTTTTTGAATCGAAATGACGGCAAGGTTTGCCAGCGACTTAAGGAAATTTATATCATTATCGTTGAATGGTATGCCATTTACGCGTTTCCCGACACCAATTAGTGCCGCCTTTTCGTTTTGGTTGGAAACCGATATGAGAGCGGCAATGCCGTTCTCTTTTAACCATGGGTGCTCCTCACACTTATCCTCTTCAATAATCAGAATGTCTTTGTTGCAGCTGTTATACAGATCATTAATCTGATTTTTACCGGGCACACTTTTTAACCCGCTGGAAGCTAACAGTTCAGGATTCTCCTCGGCATCATAAATAAGAAAAAAAGTGCGTATAAAAAGCTGGCCCAGCAGCGTTAATTTAAAAATCCGGGTAATTTGGTTTCTGTCAACAAGCAGGTTGAACTCTTTTGAGAGCTCAAAGAGAGTGTTTAGCTCATGAATTCTCCGATCAAGATTTCTGTACGTCTGCTGAAGCTCCGAAAATAACTCAGAATTAACCAGGGCTGCAGTTGATATGATACACAGTCCCTCAACGAATTTGAGTTCGTCCTGGGTGAAATCTCTGCCTGATGCCTTCGGCCCCAAGACAAGGTAACCATGATGGTGATTACTGGTTCTGAGATTAAAGAAATAGGTGTTCTCACCATTTTTAGAGAGAGCGGGAATATCTGTTTGAACCTTGTTGGCCGTGGTAAAACCCTCGTCTTCATGATCTGACTTAATAGAATATTCTTTACTGGGATCGAGCCCGCCAATGCCTTTCTGTTTTGTGAGGGTGTAGCACTCTTTTGACGAGGAGTGGGTAAAGATAGCGGCTTTTGTTACAAGCAGCCTCCCCATAATTATGAGAAGCACATTATTCGCAATAAATGCAGCATCCCTCGACTCCACCAGCATCCTGCTGGTTTCTAAAACAGTTTTTAGCTCAAAAGATGATTGATTATGTGTGCTCTCTGTATCTGCCAAAGTATTCAATTGCGATATTTGATCATTTTGATCACATTTTTACTGCCATCTGAATCATAAGTAAGGTCATCCATCAGGTTCTTTATTAGAAATATTCCCATCCCTCCTCTTTTTTTCTGCTTAACTCGTTGATGGAGATTGGGAGCTTCATATTTTGATGGGTTAAAGCCAATTCCAAAGTCTGTGATTTCGATAGATAAAGAGCTATTATCGAACTCAAGATCTACGTTAAACTCTTTTGATTCATCGAAACTGTAGGCGTGTTTTATAACATTGGTGCAGGCCTCATCAACGGCAAGTCGGATATCATTGATCTGATTATCCGTAAAACCGTGCTTCTTAGCCTGAGTAGACACAAAATTGCGTACACGCGACAGGTTTTTCGTTGTAGCGTTTAACGTTTTATGGTATGTGGTGGCTCTTTTCAAGCGGTATGAGGAAATTTACTTTTCTTTCAAAAACTTTTTAATGGCTTTTTCTTCGTCGTCGAGAATGTCATACAGAGTAGGAAATCCCAGCAGATCAAAAACGTTGTAAACTTTACTGTTCATATTGGTGAGTTTTATATCCCCGCCAATACTTCGTACGTCTTCGATGTAGGCCATAAACACTCCAAGCCCAGCGCTGGCAATGTATTCCAGTTTTTGGAAATTGACGATGATATTAGCCTTCTTGTTATTGATTAACTGCTGAAGTGTTTCTTCTAACTGAGAAGCTGTATGCGCATCCAGTTCACCATGCAGATCAATAACCTCATACCCGTTATTTGTCCGGCGTTCTATTTTAAAGCTTTTCATGAATTAAAGATTGTGTTCAAGGCGTATCAGACAATATATCCAAAAATGTAGTAAGAGAAATGTGGAAACTCTACGCTTGAAAGGAAGAGGGGGTTTCAAAAAAAATAAGGTATCACACGTATCCGGTGTGATACCCTGACTATTCATCAAGAGAGACGCTACTTGAGCGCACTATATATTAGAAAAAATATTCGTAAAACGACAAAAATAAATTACTTTTGGACTATAAATACACAAAATCGGGCGATAATACCTACTGTTTTTACAAAAAGTAAGTATAAATACTTAGGTGTCTGATATATGAATTACCCAAACAAGATTTAAAAAAAGTAATATTTATACGATTCATTTACAGCTAAGAAAAACATATCACAAACTGGAATAAAAAAAGCCGTTCTGCAATTATTGCACAACGGCTTTTATTTAGATTTTATGCGACGGCTTAACCGAAACGCTTAATCTCTTGGCTGCAGTTTAATGTTTCTGAACCAAACATCGTCTCCGTGATCTTGCAGGGAGATAAATCCGGGTTCAAATTTTCCAAACACATCAGAATAGTCGGCAAATTTGCTGTTATTCACCATCTCTTCCCAAGCGGGGGTTCCAAGATGGTATTCAACAACAGGTTCACCATTTTGGAAGTGTACAACTGTGCCTCTGTACACAAGCACTTCGGCTTTATTCCATTCGCCGTGCCCGCGAAAATTCTGAGGTTCTGCAGGTATCAGGTCGTACAAACTACCGGCCTGTCGGTTTCCATCTTCACCAAGCATGGCATCCGGGTGGTTCGCATTGTCCAGGATTTGCATTTCCGGAGCCGAGTGCCATATTGGGCGACCGTCCAGTTCCTGTGCAAGATAAAAAATACCTGAGTTACCGCCTTCAGAAACCTTCCACTCCAATGAGAGGTGGAAGTTCTGGAATTTCTGGTCGAAGAGAATATCTCCGCCTCGTCCACCGGCTTCGCCCGTTCCGGCGCCCTGTACTTTCAGAGCTCCGTCTTCAATAACCCATCCCGCCTCTGGGAAGGATTCTTGTTGATAACCGCGCCAGCCTTCGGTAGACTCGCCGTCAAATAATAGAATCCATCCATCTTCTACTTCCTGTTCAGAAAGAGTATTTGGTGGGACTTCCGCTTCGGCCTGCATGCTTTCGCTATCGGCCTCTTGCGTGTCTGTTTCTGTATCACCCGAAGAGCAGGCCGCCAATAAACTTATGGCGGCAAACCCAACGATTGAAAGATTTAAGAATGATTTTAGCGTCATTATTAAGAGATTTTTAGTTAAAAGTTTTATGAGGATTAAGCGGGCATATCAGGTAAAGACCAGCCACTTCTGTATCTGTGACGGATTAACCTGTTTGCAAACTGCTGTGCATTAATTGGGTCTGTCCTTGTTTGAGAAAAAGTAGGATGACCATCCTCAATACTAAAACCGTCTTCGATAACAATTTCGAGGTACTCGTTGGGATTAATATTGGTGAACTCCATGTTTTCACCGTCCCATTTGAGCTCTTTATTGAGGTTTTGCAGTCGAACCGCAAGAACACCCATTACAACCATTTCGTTAAATGGTCCTGACTTATCGAACGATGATTTCGTTTCGGTTCTGTTATCAGGGTTTTCCTTACAGGCTCTTACCCAGTCAAGCTGGTGAGCCGCTTCGCCCTTAACATCTCCGACCTGAACCCTGCGCTCTGTTTTCGGTACATTGGGTACGTTGCCAGACAGTAACCACGGATCAGAACCGTAGCATCCATGGATCAGAATGTCATCTGTTCCGTGAATGAGCACTCCACCACCACGATGATTCATATTTCTTCCTTCCGGCCATCCTTCGGGCATCAACGGTCTCAAGCCGCCATCATACCAGTGTACGTCAACCTCTGGTAGTCGGCCGAAGCTGCTGTCGCGTTCAGGGTAGGTTAGGCGAACTTTTTCTGCGGTTGGAGCCGAGTCCTGAAGCAGCAGGGTTGAACTACCCTGTACACTTGTGGGGTATCCAAGCTCAAGTGCTTTAAAAGGAGCGTGTAAAATATGGCAGGCCATATCTCCCAGGGCACCTGTTCCAAAATCCCACCATCCACGGAAGTTCCATGGAGTATAAATTTCGTTATAGGGTCTCATTTGTGCAGGACCTATAAAAAGATCCCAGTTCAGTGTATCAGGCACGGGTTGTCCGGGAGGTGTGTTAAGACCCTGTGGCCAAATTGGGCGGTCTGTAAACGCTTCAATTTTTGTCACATCACCTATTAGGCCGCTGCGAACCCATTCAGTAACGAGGTTGATCCCTTCGCCCGAGGATCCCTGGTCTCCCATTTGAGTGGCAACTCCATAATCAGCGGCAAGTTTGGTGAGAAGCCGGGATTCGTAGACTGTGTGCGTCAGTGGCTTCTCAACGTACACATGCTTGCCCATGGTTATTGCAGTAGCTGCAACAATAGCGTGGCTGTGATCTGCTGTAGCCACCATTACCGCGTCAATATCATCTCCCATTTCATCAAACATTACGCGCCAGTCCCAATATTTTTTAGCATCGGGATACTCATCAAAAACACCTTGCGAGTACTTCCAGTCTACGTCGCAAAGCGCTACGACATTTACTTCACTAGCCATGCCGCGAAGCACACTGGCCCCTCGGCCACCAACGCCTACTCCGGCTACATTTAGGGTGTCGCTAGGCATTTTCTTTTTGCCTAAACCACTAACGACTGAACTGGGCACAATTGTAAAACCGGCAGATATGGCTGCTGCCCGTCCTAAAAAATCTCTGCGGGTTAGTCCGCTTTTCTTATTTTCTGACTCTTTCATGATATGGGTTGTTTGTTCATGGATTCTGTTTATAATTGTATGACATTACAAATCATATTACCCCCCAAAGGAGCTATCATAGAGAACACATACTAACTAATAGGAATAGCAGATGGTTTATTCTTAAATATGATTGAAGCAAGTATACTTTATATTAATCTTTTTTTTCTGTTACATCAATTTTAAAACACATTTTCGTGTTATTGATGATGGTTATGAACTCATTATAACAGAAACATTGTTGATTGTTTTAAGTAAGAAGTAAAATAATGTTATCAACTATCAATAATCTATATTTAAAAACAAACATTATGTTAAAAAAAGCTATTGCAATTACGTTTGTGTCTCTAATCGGACTCATATTCACAACTCAGCAAACACAGGCCCAATTTACCCTGGGAGCGGCCTACGAAATCAGAGA
>DATGBT010000010.1:0-2931 GCA_035312505.1 Balneolaceae bacterium
AACTGAATTATAGCACTTTATATATAAACAGGAAGTTGCAGCTATCCGCTGCAACTCCCGTTAGGACATGTTGAGAAGCGTGCTCAATCGCTTCTCATTTCTCTTTGTTCGTGTTCTCACTAGTATGAACCGGGCCAGCCAAAATCCTTACAAAAAATATTTAATTTTTTGTGTCATTGTTTAATATAACTTTACACTCCTGAATTCAGCTTTGAAAAATGAAACACATCAATTTTTCAAACGTTTTTGAGCACAAAAGTTTTAATCCCTCGTATTATGAAAAGATCATATAAGTACCTGGAATTCGCGTAGGAAAGGGCTGGATTCAAACTTTCATTAGGTAAAAGTAAAATACCACTTATTAACACATCAGAATGGCTCTAACTCTCAAAGGGACTTTTACTCCGTTACACTCTTTTTAAGATGCAAGGATTAATCCAGTATTCATGTCCACATTTCATCTCTCAAACCCATGTAATACTCACTGAGCCTGTAAGAAAAATTTATATTATAAATAAATGGGAGACAGTTTATCCGAAATGTCCTTTTTTTACGAGCAATTCTGCATTTAGAATGGCTCCGCCGGCTGCACCGCGAATGGTGTTGTGAGCCATGGCTATAAAACTAACGTCGTTCACTTCTGCCTGACGCACTCTGCCAACGGCTGTTTGCATTCCATTTTCACTGTCGGCGTGAAGACGCGGCTGTGGATATCTTTCATCATCAAAAACCTGAAGTGGATATTTAGGTGCTGACGGTAACCCGAGTTCTCCAATCGGACTTTTCCATGATCTCATAGCCTTCTTCACATCATCAAAATCAGAAGGCAGGTCTTTAAGCTTTACGTTGATCGAAAGCAGATGACCATTGATTACCGGCACACGTGTAGCCGTTGCTGTCACAGCAAAGCTCGCATGTTCTATGGAATTGTTTGATAATGTACCCAGAAGTTTGAGGGGCTCCTGGCGAATTTTCGACTCCTCTCCGCCAATAAACGGCACCACGTTTCCAAGTATATCGAGACTTGGGACGCCGGGATAACCAGCACCTGAAATGGCCTGCATGGATGTGACAATGACGGACTCAATTCCGAAATTTTCATAAAGCGGCTTCAAACTCATGGTAAGCGGAATGGCCACGCAGTTGGGGTTTGTTACAATCCAACCCTTACCATCTTTAGAAAATGTCTGGGTTAAAATCAGATCAATGTGCTCCGGGTTTACCTCAGGGATCAGCAGGGGCACGTTGGGATGAGTACGATAATTTTTTGCGTTGCTGATAACGGGTATTCCTGATTCAGCAAAATCCTTCTCTATTTCGGTAGCTACCGATGAATCGAGTCCCGAAAATACAAAATCAACATTTGTAAATTCTGTAGCTCTGCATGCTTTCACAACAATGTTGGAAACGGAATCGGGGCGTGGAGTTGGCTCAATCCAGTTGGCTGCCTCACGGTACGGCTTACCGGCCGATCTTTCCGAGGCTCCAAGTTCCGTGATGGTGAACCAGGGGTGATTTTCAAGCAGCCTGATAAATTTTTGACCTACGGCTCCGGTTGCACCTAAAATTCCGACATTAAACTGTGACATTGTATGATAAATACATTTATTTCTGATTTGTGATAAGCACTAAAAATAGCAAATCATTTGGACAATCAATTCATGAAAACTCAAAATTTTCCTATCTTTGATGGCTCAGTCAATCTCAGAATGTTAAAACCAAAAATTCCTTTTAGCTGATGTCCATCACACATATCGACAGTCTAGACAAAATTGTTTCCCTCTCAAAATCAAGAGGATTTATCTTTCAGTCTTCCGAAATTTATGGCGGTCTCTCTGCTGTCTACGACTATGGTCCGCTGGGTGTTGAGCTAAAACGAAATATCCAGCAGGCGTGGTGGAAAGCGATGACCCAGCATCACGAGAATATTGTGGGGGTTGATGCGGCCATTTTTATGCATCCAAAAGTGTGGGAGGCCAGCGGACACGTTGCGGGCTTTAATGATCCCATGATCGACGATAAGCAGTCGAAAAAACGATACAGGGCTGATATGCTTATCGAACAACATATTTTAAAACTTCGTGATAAAGGAAAAGATGACAAAGCGGACGACCTTCAGGAGAAACTCGACACCACCGGCACCCGAAAAGGTCTTTGTGAGGATCTCTATGACATCATCATGGAAGAAGAGATCCGTTCACCTGACTCCGGAGCCTTCGACTGGACTGAAGTTCGCCAGTTTAACCTGATGTTTAAAACTCACTACGGATCTACCTCTTCCGGCGACGATGATGCCATCTACCTGCGCCCCGAAACAGCACAGGGAATATTTGTGAACTATAAAAATGTGCTCGATACCGCCCGTGTGCAGGTTCCTTTTGGTATTGCACAGATCGGAAAAGCCTTCCGGAACGAAGTAGTTGCGCGCCAGTTTGTATTTCGCATGCGGGAATTTGAGCAGATGGAGATGCAATATTTTGTGGAGCCCGGCACGGATGAAGGCGAGTATGACAAATGGCTGCAAACCCGCCTCGACTGGCATAAAAGTATTGGAATTCGTGAAGAGCATCTTCGTGTAGCCCCTCACCCGGACGATAAGCTGGCCCACTATGCCCGCGCTGCAGCTGATATTCAGTATAAATATCCTATTGGCTGGCAGGAAGTTGAGGGAATTCATAACCGTTCTGATTTTGATTTGACTCAGCACCAGGAGTTTAGTGGTAAAAAGATGGAATATTACGATCAAAAAGAGCAGAAACGCTATGTACCTTACGTGATTGAGACCTCCGTTGGCCTCGACCGAACAACCTTGATGGTGCTTTGTGACGCTTATCGCGAAGAGGAGGTGGATGGTGAGAGCCGAACCGTGCTGAAAATCCATCCAAAGCTGGCACCTACTAAAGTGGGAATCTTTCCACTTATCAAAAAAGA
>DATGBT010000011.1:0-9329 GCA_035312505.1 Balneolaceae bacterium
ACTGTAGCTGTCGTACCATTTCGTTTCAACCCTGTATGATGTCAGCTTCCGCTGATGCCCGATATCTGTATTCCACCCGCGGGGATGATTCGTATCTGAAGCAAGCTGAATATGCTTCACCATTACACTCTTGCGGGAGCCACCCTTCAGTGCAATTCGGGTGATATTCCCATACCCACTCCACAGCTCCTGCACCGTTTCCTGCTCAGTTAAAGAGGATGCACCCGTTTTCCGTAAAATGATGGATCTTAAATATTCATTCATAAGGCGCCCAAGATAATAAAAGGATGAGCAATGTATTGTGAACAATCATCGTTTTCGATATTCAGAATAACCGGAACAACATCTATCATCAAAAGCTGAAGGTGATCCAGATATATTGGTATTCATTTTGATGCTCCACCCCGCTATATTTACGAAGATTATTTTAATCTCTTTTTTTGCAGGTTTAAAACTCAGACAGCCAATGGAATCCATTCTAACATCCATGCAGCAGGGGCAGGTCATCACTATGGCATCGGTGTTAATTGTTCTCTTTTTATGGGAGTCTCTCCATCCATTTTATGCCCACTTCACCGGTTCGTTTAAAACACGAGGTAAACATGCTCTCAGAAATCTAACCATGGGTGCTCTGAACGGGCTTTTAGTAAGCCTGGTATTTGTCGGGCTTTGGCTTGCGGCATCGCTATGGGCAGAAGAGAACCGATTCGGTTTGATGCACTGGCTGCAGGATGCAGTGTCTCTACCCGTTTGGGCACACGCTGCAGGTGCCATTCTGCTGCTCGATTTTTGGACATACACCTGGCATAGAATCAACCATGAGGTGCCGTTCTTCTGGCGGTTTCACAGCGTGCATCACTCCGATAACAAAATGGACGTCACCACTGCCAACCGGTTTCACCTGGGCGAGATCTTCTTCTCCTCCCTCTTCCGAATCCCGTTAATCGCGCTGTTTGGCGTTTACCTCTGGGAGCTGGTTCTCTACGAAATGGTGATGTTTGCGGTGGTCCAGTTTCATCACTCTAATGTGGGGCTTTCTGAAAAAGCTGACCGCTGGCTGCGAGCCCTCATCGTAACGCCAAATATGCACCGGGTTCACCACTCACGCTGGCAGCCGGAAACGGACTCCAACTACAGCTCCCTCTTTTCGTTCTGGGACCGTCTTGCCCGAACGTTCCGTCTCAATCCAAAACCGGAGACGATACAACTCGGCCTGGAAGAGTTCGACCGTGAGGACGATCAAACGATAAAAGGAATGATGAAAACGCCGGTTAGAAAGCCGAACGACACCAAATAATACGCTTACTCACTCTCACCCGTATACACCACGCGCCAGATGCGTCCTTTCCTGGAATCAGAAATAAACAGCGCGCCATCGGGTGCTATCGCGAGGCCCATCGGTCGGTACTCCGCGTCTCCCGGACTGGTGATTGATTCTTCACCGATAAATCCATCTGCAAAAATCTCATAACTGGATGATAAATCCCCGTTTTCAAATGGAATAAACGCAACATTATATCCTTGTTGTGGCAGCGGCGCCCGATTCCATGAGCCGTGAAAGGCTATAAATGCACCGTTAAGATACTCTTCAGGAAACTGATTGCCCGTGTAAAACAGGAGATCGTTCGGTGCCCAGTGTCCCGGGAAGGCTGTTACCGGATCGAGGTAGTCTGAACAGCGCCCGACTTCCTCTCCATCACCCCCATATTCCGGAGCAAGCACTTTCTTTCCCTGTCGCTGGTCGTAATAGCAGTATGGCCAGCCCGCGTTGGCGCCTTCGCTCAGCCGGAAAACCTCTTCTGCAGGCAGTTCGGCATTTTCTTCTATCGTATAAAGATCGGGCCAGAGTGTGTTGAGCTGGTCCCGGCCGTGTTGGGCAACATAAAGGGAGCTGTTGGCTGAATTCCAGTCGAGACCAACTACATGACGGATTCCTGCAGCAAATTGCATACCATCCTGATATTCCTGTCCTGGTAATTCAGATGAAAATCTCCATATCCCTGCTTGATTCTCCAATTGCGGACAAGGAGCCAGCCCAGGAGAACCGGGAGTACGAACTTCTTCCTGACACGCATTCGAAGGAGCCCCAACATTCACATAAAGAAACCCATTTTCATCAATCGTAAAAGACTTCGATACATGTGACGACTGATCTGGAAAATTACTTACGATAACCTCCGGATCACCTCCGGGGATAAGCCTGTCACTATCTGGTATTGGCCAACGATAAATTGATCGGGTGTCCGAAGCCCAAATAAACCCGTTTTGAACAGCTATACCCGTTTCCCACAGATATCCAGAACCCTCTATATTCTTTTTACTAAAAATTTCAATGATATCCGCTTCAAAGTCCCCAGTAGTATCCCGCAAAGCTGCTATACCACCTTTCTCACTACGTATTTTTACGTAAATATCACCATTGGGAGCAACAGCTATATGTCTGGAAGGCCCAAGACTATCAATAACGATAGTCGCACAAAACCCATCGGGAAGTACTAATCCGCCATCATCAGAATCACATACGCTTTTCTCTTTATCAATAATCGTATCGCTATCAGGTACATTGTTAATACATCCCAGACCAATTAATAAAACAGAATAAAATACTACAGAAAAAAATGTGCCTTTCTTAAGCAGATCTCTGTATAAATTAAAATGTGTAGTGTTATTTACCGTTTCTTTCGAGGGCAAAACAGTCTTATTGAATGTTGAGATTTTTCTTAATAGTAATAAATAAAATCTGAATAAAATCTACTTCTTATAAAAAATCTTAACGCAGATCGATTGTAGTCTGCTTTTGATAATCCGCCTCGATATAACAGTGTAGAACTGTTTCAAATGGATTAAACTCCCGATAAAGAATCCGGATTATGGCATACAATAGAGACTTTTAACACATCCCATAGTTTCTCATGTTACTCCAATGCCTGATCATACTCCTGGTCCGTAACCGGGCCTGCCCATGTTGTTCTGCCTTCATCCAGATCGGGCACGATTGCAGTATGCGTCATAGGAAGTCCGTGAGAACCCCCATGCCAGTGCTGAACATTTGCCGGTGCTTTCACCACATCCCCCTCGCGAATGATTTGTATCGGTTTTCCCTCTTCCTGATAATACCCAACACCTTCCGTCACGATAAGAATCTGACCTCCGGCATGACTGTGCCAGTTGCTTCTGGCTTTGGGCTCAAACATCACCTTTCCGGCTACTGTATTTAAGCTATCATCCGGCATTACAATCATATTGACCCACACAGATCCGGTAAAATTACCCCCGGTAATATTGTTTCCTTTCAGTTGGATATTGGAAACATTATAGTCATCATTATCTGTTTGAGCTGCAGCCTGAAATGCAGGCATCAGCAATAAAATAAAGACGGAGATTGAAAAAATGGTTTGTTTTAAATTCATATCTGTTATTTGAGCTGGCATTGTTATTTCTGAGTTTTGGCGGGTTTTAATTTTAATGAATTAACTTGTCAGTGAAGGCATATTAAGTCCCCTTTTTCCCGAAGGGATCACTATGTGAGATGGGGGAAAAGCGTGTAAGACGCAGGCGGATGAATACCCCTCGCGACTAAAGTCGCATTTCCGCCAGCTGGCGGAGAGATTTCTACCTTCCAAAGCCCATCCTAATCATAGAAGGGGAATTTCAGTTCAAAATCTTCTCGTTAAGTCACATCTTATAAAATGACTTAACCTATTCTTGGTTTCTATTTTCCAGCACTCTCTCTAACACTGATTGGGTTACACCTGCTTTTTCATCACCTAAAGTGGATTCAATGATATCCACGAAATGCTGCAATTGGCCGGATGTTAATCCGACGTTTAATGAAAGATTGAAATGGCTTCCCAACATAGGTTCCAGGCCATCGAGGCTGCTGAGTATGGAAATGACCACCAGCTCACGTTCGGCGTAGGTCAGGACGTCCCGCTCAAACAGGTCTGCAAAGAGATGTTCTTTCAGAAATGTATCGATAGCGGGTGCAAATGCCCCATAGCCCGATTGCGGATTGCCCCAGTCTGAACCGGTCAGCTCATACAGGGTTTCCACTCCCCTTTCGTATTTATCCCGGTCGTCGTGGATTGGTGAAGCGTCCTGACCCTGCTCATCAAAGGTACCTTCTGCCTTACGCTCTTCAAGAACATCCATCAGCGTATTCAGTCCACGGATACTTCGGGGAAAGCCGGCATATGCATAGAGGTGCACCATCGACTCTTTGATCTGATTAACAGTCAGGCCTGCGTTTAACCCGTGATGCAGTGCAGGTTGTAATCGTTCAAGATCCCCCCTGGCCGTATAGGCGGCAATTGGAATGAGCACCTGTTGTTTTTCAGTAAGTCTCAGATGCTGACCTGAGTCTTGTGCCATCAGATCGGTTGAAAAACAACTGATTGCCACAACTAAACTAATGAGTAAAGAAGACCTGAACTCTACCATATTTCTATATCATATTTGAAAATTTAAATGATGTTTAAATGGTGTGGAAGCTGAATTCCCGCCTCGCCATATGCAATTAAGATTAAATCCCTCGGGATTGCAGCCGTTCTCTGATTGTCTCAGTGGCTTTTCGAATCACATCCAGCCTTTTTTGTCTCGGGTCAGGCTTACCGACCGTTTCGCCATCGCGCTCAATTTCGAGAATCCCTTCATGCTGCATATCGTAAGCCGGCCATTCAGTAACATTTTCGCCATTGGGATTACCTGTTCTGGCGAAATTTGCCCAGTATGTGTTCAGAGTTAAGGCTAATTTTTCTTCTTCCGGAGTCGGTTCAGTATCTCCCCATCGGGCGTCCAGATTGTTAAATACATAGGGAACTTCCGATCCGTGACCGGCACCAAACCGCATTCGTTCCTGCATCGCTTCCGGAACGTAGGAGAACAGGTACATGTAGGCCGGATTGCCATCAGCAACAAGGGTTCTTGCTGTCATCCTGGCCGGCTCACCCCAAACCCAGTCGGTGTTAAACTTCGTGATTATTTCAGCGAACTCTTTATTACCGTCGGGGTCGTATGCGGCCCTCGCCTCCTCTTCATACTCACCAAACAGTGAAAATAGTTCTTCTTTTGAAGTGCTTTCATTAACAAAATTTCCGCCGATTTCGGCACTCGTGTTTCCGATGATGAGTGGAACGTCTGCCTGTCTGCCGGCTATGTAAGCACTTTCTGCTGTTTCCACTATCAGCTCGCCATCCAGAATCGGGCCTGAATAGGTACGCGGGCCATTCTCACCATCCGTTTCCTGCCCCCCATCCACAATCTCTGCAACACTCATGGAACGAAGCTTCGCCAGGGCTTCTGCCCCTGTTCCTTCAATCCCTTTTTTACGGGCAAAATTGATCCCGATGGTTTCAGCAGAAACCGTGTAAAGTGGATCCGCATTATCTTCACGAATAGGCCGGCCTGTAAGTACACCGTCACGTCCGCCGCCCGATTCACTAATCACTTTGTGAAACAGGCCTCTTGCAGCCGGAATCGTCATGAGCGAATGAACCGACACACCACCTGCAGAGAACCCAAAGACAGTCACATTATCCGGATCGCCGCCGAATGCTGCAATATTCTCCTGTATCCACTCCAGGGCAGCAATCTGGTCCATGTAAGCGTAACTGCCTTTTGGCTCCTCGGGATGCTCTTCACTTAATGCAGGAAAGGCAAAATGGCCGAGACGACCCAGACGATAGTTAATCGTCATCAAAATGACGCCCTGTCTGGCAAATTCCTCTCCCGTGGTTGTGCTGCCGGACCCGCTCCCTCCTACAAAAGCACCGCCATGAATCCATACCATAACCGGGAGCTTCTCTCCCTCTTCAACTTCGGCTGGTTTCCAGATATTCAGAAAAAGGCAGTCTTCCGACGAGCCATCTGCAATCGTACCGGGCGCAGCTCCCCATCCAGACTGCGCACAATTAGCACCATACCCTGTTGCGTCATAAACTCCATCCCAGGAATCTACAGGTTGTGGCGGCCGCCAGCGATATTCGCCAACCGGCGGCGCTGCATATCGAATGCCTTTATAGCTTGTAACATCTCCTTCCGTCACGCCACGTAAAAGCCCGTTTTCAGTACGAATTGTTGGGGATGCAATGGAATCCGCTTCTTGTGCACTCACGGGTTTAAAATGAGTCTGCATAAAGCAACTCATGATAAATAAGCCAACTACTATATTTTTCATGTTGATTAATTTTAATTTATAAGCAGTATTAATAAACCGACTTGTTAGGTCGAAAAGTTGAAGAATCCCCCTTCGAAGGGGGAAGTGAAAGCAGAGAGCAGGGGGATGTTTACCATAATTGTGAAAAAGTCTGTTGAACACCCCTCTTTATCTCCCCTTGATAGGGGAGAATTTCTAATCATCACCCCGGGACATCAGCCTGGTGAAGGATAATGAGCCCAGCTTCCAGTCATCGTTCTGTTTCACGTACACTTCGGTAACCTCAAACGGATTAGTCACTTCATTCCCGCCCACCTCTGCTACAAGTGTAATCCTGTTCAGAAGAATAGCCGTATTGTCAATAATGTTGACCGATACCTCATGAATATCCGCCTGTTTATACCAGATTCCGCCACTCTCGATAATCGCGAGTTCTCTTTCAGTTCCCCAGGATCCTCCCATATGGACAAACTCCGCTTTTTCATGAAACAGCTCCGCAAGTGCCTCCACGTTTTTGTCTGCCATCCACTGCCATTTCTCTGCTGAAAGACGGATAATTTCCTGCTCTGAATCTATTTCAGATTCCTGTTGCGCCATTACTTCTGCTGAGAAAACGGCAACTATTAAAAGGGAATAAATAAATGTTTTCATTGTGTTACTCTTCATTCTGGTTTTTATCAGAGGTGTTCTGTCACTCATTCTTATGCAATATGATTAAAATTACGTTTTCGTCGGTGCCTCTACTCCGGTCATGTTCAGCACGGGTTCCGGCAGCCGCTCTCCCCGAATCTCGATTTCACGGACGGCAGCATTCAGTTCGTCAAGTTCAGTCGCTGAAAACTGTACCGAAGCTCCCCCGATATTCTGAATCACATGATCTTTGTTGGTGCTTCCCGGGATAGGGACGATCCATGGCTTCTGAGCAAGCAGCCACGCCAGTGCTACCTGAGCAGGTGCGGCCTCTTTCCGTTCAGCCCAGGTATTGACCAGATCAACCAGCGCTACGTTATGAGCAAGATTTTCCGGTGAAAAACGGGGTTCAAGTCCTCGAAAATCGCCCTGGGCAAATCGCGTATTCTCTCTGATCCAACCGGTTAAAAACTGTACCCCCAGCGGACTCCACGGCACAAAACCGATTCCCAGTTCTTCGCATGTAGGCAGTACCTCCTCTTCCGACCCCCGCCACAGCATCGAGTATTCACTTTGAACGGCTGTAACCGGCATCTCTGCGTGGGCACGACGAAGCGTGTTCAGCCCCATTTCCGACATTCCCCAGTGGAGAACCTTTCCCTCATCCATCAGCTCTTTCACGGCTCCGGCCACGTCCTCAATAGGCACTTCGGGATCAACCCGGTGCTGATAGAGCAGGTCAATGCGGTCGGTACGGAGACGCCGGAGCATTCCCTCTACAGCTCGTTTCACATGTCCGGGCCTACTATTTGTGCCACGGCCGCGTTCCCCCGTTTCGGGGTCGATATCAAAACCAAACTTGGAAGCAATTTTCACCTCGTCGCGAAAGGGCTCCACTGCTTCACCCAGAATGCGCTCACATTCGAGAGGCCCATACGCTTCAGCAGTATCGAAAAAAGTGACTCCGCTATCGAATGCAGCCCGTATCACCTCCACCATCTCAGGCCGGTAAGGATAGGTTGTGTCGTATTTCCGAGCCATATTCTGAACTCCCATCCCGATACTTGAGACTTCCAGTGAACCAAGCATCCGTTTGTCATTATTGAATGCCTTTGGGCCTGATAAACTCCCTGAGTTTCTCTTATCTGATTCTTTCTGTGATGCAAATCCCAACAGAGGTAACGCTGCCAGACCTGAACCTGTCAGTGCAGTTTTGCGCATAAAATCTCGTCGGCTAATGCTCTTTTTTTCTTTCATTTTTTCTCCTTTTTTGATCTTTTTCCGAAACACTCTTCCCGATGCTCCCTTTTTAAAATGCTCTCTAAAACCTTCTTTAATGATTAAAGAAGCACTTATTAAAACCTGTCAGGTTTTTTGAAAACCGAGTTCTATTTATTTGAGACTTTCAAACCTGACAGGTTCTATTTTGACAAATAACTACTCACTCTCCCCCGTATACACCACGCGCCAGATGCGTCCTTTTCTGGAATCAGAAATAAACAGCGCGCCATCGGGTGCTATCGCGAGGCCCATCGGCCGGTACTCCGCGTCTCCCGGGCTGGTGATCGATTCTTCACCGATAAATCCATCCGCAAAAATCTCATAGTCTGCCGATAAATCTCCATTCTCATAGGGAATAAATGCAACATTATATCCCTGCTGCGGCAGAGGCGCGCGGTTCCATGATCCATGGAAGGCTACAAATGCGCCATTTATATATGTTTCAGGAAAATGATTGCCCGTGTAAAACAGGAGATCGTTCGGTGCCCAGTGTCCCGGAAAGGCTGTTACCGGATCCATGTAGTCAGCACAGCGCCCGACTTCCTCTCCATCGCCCCCATATTCCGGAGCAAGCACTTTCTTTCCCTGTCGCTGGTCGTAATAGCAGTAAGGCCAGCCACCGTTGGCGCCTTCGCTCAGCCGGAAAATCTCCTCTGCAGGCAGCTCGGCATTATCCTCTATTGTATAGAGATCACCCCAGAGCGTATTCAACTGATCCCGTCCGTGCTGTGCAACATAGAGTGAGCCATTTGCAGAGTTCCAGTCGAGGCCAACAACATTTCGAATTCCTGTAGCGTAACGAATCCCATCCTCCTGGGTTTGTCCCGGCGTATTCGCATCAAAGCGCCAGATACCGGCCTGTCGTTCCAGCTGAGGGCAGGGCTCCATCCCCGGAGAGCCGGGCGTGCGGGGATCTTCCTGACAGGAGTTTGAAGGAGCGCCCACATTTACATACATGTTTCCACTATCATCAAAAGCGAAAGATTTGGAGGCGTGCGAGCTCTGCTCCGGAAATCCGTTTACGATAATCTCTGGGTCTCCTTCAGGCACAAGAGCTCCACTTTCCGGTAATGCCCAGCGATATACGGCTACTTTATTAGAGGCCCAGATATAGCCATCATGTACAACCATACCGGTTTCCCACTGGATCCCTGATCCCGATTCGGTCATGTTGCTGAAACGCTCAATTACATCCACTTTATAGTCGCCGGTTGTATCTCGCAAGGCGGCGATTCCAGCCTCTTCAGTGCGCGATTTTACATAG
>DATGBT010000012.1:0-4101 GCA_035312505.1 Balneolaceae bacterium
AAATAAAAAAGGCATCACCGGTTCCCCGATAATGCCCTTCTGTTGTTGGGAATCTGTACTAAGATTCGTTGGCAGGAAAGATCTCTTTATTAATAATAAAGATGTATGGAATCGCATATATCCAGTGACGAACCATGGTTCCTGCAGCCATTTCGGGGCCAACGTTAAGTCCGGCTACACCCGCGCCCACTAGCGGGAGCATAAAAAACCAAACCAGGGCTATCGTTTCTGCGGTAATGAAAATGTACGGACGAATCCAGGACGGCCCCCAGAGCGATGGAGCAATGCCTGAGTATAAAATTGCCAGCAGAACTCCGTTACTGTAGTGGCCGAAAACGCCATATGCGAGGCCAAGACCCGTTTTTTCCCCAAGCAAGGCGGGAATATCCCACCAGCCGTTGCCCATTATAAGCCCAAAAAGGTCAAATAATAGTGTACCTGCGATTCCTGCGATAATTGCTTTTGTCCAGTTAATCTTACACATAGTAATATCTCCTGTTATTGTACGGTTTCAGTTTGTTTTAATTCGGGTGCTTCCGGAAAATCGATCGGTATACCGGTAACATTATGCAGAAAGTTTGTTGTAGCCTTTTCACCTACATTCAGTATCAGGTCTACGAGGTTCTCTTTTGTATATCCTGCATTAAAGAAGTTTTCCAGGGTTTTCTCTGAAACCTTCCCCCTGTTTTCGGCGATCTCTTTTGCAAGCTTTACAAGAGCATCCAGCTTATCATCAAACGGAGCGCGGCCTTTGCGAAGCTCTATCGTTTGCTCTTCGCTAAACCCGTTCATTTTCCCGAGCTGCGTGTGTGCCGCCTGACAATATGTGCAACCGTTCACCTGGCTCACAACAAGGTTAATCACCTCTTTTTCCTTATTGTTGATGGATGTTTTACCGTTTGCAAACGTTAAATATCGTGCCGGGGCGTTATCAGAGTATGCATAGGTTGCATAGATGTTGGGTACAAAACCCAGTTTCTCTTCCAGATCATCAAAGATCTTTTTGTTTTGATCTGAAACATCGTTCCGTGTTGGTACATTGAAAGTTGTCATTGTTTGTTTGTTTTTTGTTCTATGTTTAATTCACTACCAACATCGGAGTATTTCACATCTGTTTAAATGGCAGGAGTACACTGCAGATTGTCAATTTTACCCTACCGGTATTTCCTCTTTTCTTTTTTTGAATTCGGTGGTTGTTTCTCCTGTATGATTCTTAAACAGTTTGCTGAACTGAGCCGGATCGTTATAACCAAGCTCAAAGCCAATCTCCTTTGATGTTTTATCGGTGTACAGAAGCATGCGTTTTGCCTCCATGATTACTCTTTTATGTATGACCTGAAGAGGACTGTCTTCTGAATATTTGCTAAATACATTCGTAACTGTTTTGGGAGATTTAAACATCAATTCTGCATACTCCCCAACCGATTTTTTTGTTTTGAAATGCTCCTCAACCAGTACATTAAATCTCCGAACAACATCAATATCCGACTGGCTCTCATCATTTTTCAGGATTTGCTCTTTGGCCATTCTTGTGCAACGAATGATAAAGCGCTTTAAGAGAATCCGAAGCATCTCCTCCTGGTTCTGATCCTTCTCTTCAAACTCCTCCTCAAGTACGTCAAACAACATCCGAAGTCTGTGAGCTTCCTCCTCATCCAGTTGAAGTACCGGCGAAATACTTGACCCAAAAAAGAGCAAGCCGTTACAGGATACTTCACTGTCGTGGGTGTGAACACAATAGAATTCCCGGTTAAATACCAACGCTTTCAACCCATTAAATTCATTGTCAATTTGTACTTTTTGAAGATAGGTGGCACACGTTAGTCTGCCGGGATAAAGCTCCATATCGCGACCATCAACGTTCATTAAAACCGGCAGGTCTCCATCGTTCCAGATAAACATCAGGTTTTCAGAACCGTCCAACAGATCCCGGTTAAATGTTCTCGATATTAAAAACCGGGCTTCAGCTTTTGGGTTTGTATACTCTTTCATCATAACCATTTGCCTGTTTAAAGATTTATTCAACAATGCGGGACTCGGGATAGAACACCAGCCAGGCAAATGCGAAGTAGTCACCGAATAGGACCGGCGATAGCTGTTCTCCTTCTAATTCGCCCCGAACGGCTTTTCCCGTGATATCCCACTCGCTTTGGGTTTTTATGTCGCGAATGGTGTTATTCGTAAATTCAAAATCAAGAATTTTGCCGTTAAGCCTCCTGGAAAAAACCCCCGTTGCACCATCATCGCGCGAATTTCGGATTTCCCTGTCGTCCAGAGCAGAGGCCATTCCTTCAACATGAAAGACAACGATCGGCTCCCCTCCGGCCTCGTCATTATAAACTACCTTTCCTCTCGTAAATGTGTATGTATAGCCCACATTCTCTCCTTCTGTTCTCACCCCAACAATCTTTTCCATTGGACGAATTTTATCGGGCACTTCTTCTCTCATCAAAAAGGGAGAGTTGTTAATGTCATCATATCCTGCGTATGGATTGTCTCCGTAATTTCGGCGATGCCCGGTATCCTTTGAAAGCACCTTTGCACCAGGATAAGCCTCTCTGAACTGCTCAAACGATATTAGCTGGCTGGGCAGAATTGTTAGCTCTTTTCCTGTGTAATCGCCTACCAGAGCTTCTCCCGAGAACTGCTGCCACAGACTTTCTGTTTTCCGGTCGAACATAATCATATCAGAATGTCTCAAAAAGCCCGACACCCCAAATTCGTGCACTTCTCCGCTTATGTGACGGTCAAAAACAATAGCGGAATAGCAAAGCGGGCAAAATGTAACGAGGACGGGAACTCCGGACAGCTCATCGTTTACGATTTCGTGCCAGATTAAAATTTGTATGGGATAGGCTCGGGCTTCCCCGTCAATCTCGAGGGCAATAACCGGTTCTTTATCCCCAATCCAGCCTGATGCCTGCTCCTGAGACACAAATTTTGGATTATTAATTGCGGGAATACCGTCCTTGCCTGGACCTCCATCAATTAGCTCCTTCAGGTCGATACTTTTCTTTTCGGTATTTGTATCGAAACCCGTAAGATTTTGAGAAGTCAGCTCTGCAGCGCTGAACCCGAAAACCAATATAATAGACAGTATCTGTAATGGAGTTTTTAAACGTTTCACGATTGTTTCTTTTTTTATTGTAAGAAACCAATCCAGACGATGGGTTGCCTAACAAATCGGTAACAACTTATTACTGTTCTGTAACATTGAACGCAGTTACTTTTTTTTGATAGATATTAACACGTCATTGCAGTACTTCCTGAACTAAACATTAATTACAATGCCCTATATAAAAACGATTGAGCCTGATGAAGCTATCGGTGAACTGAAAGATATTTATGATAATCTCGTGCAAACGCGGGGGAAAATTGCTGAAATACATAAAATCCAAAGCCTGAACCCCGAAGCACTTACAGCCCATATGGATCTCTATATGACGGTGATGTTTGGAAAATCCCCTTTAAAGCGCTATCAGCGGGAAATGATGGGAGTGGTGGTTTCTGCAACCAACCACTGTTCCTACTGTATTAATCATCACGCACAGGCGCTTTTGGCCTATTGGAAAGATGTAGAAAAAACGAACTTGTTGACAAATAATCGTAAAGAGCTCTCCCTTTCTGAGACGGATCGACTGCTTTGTGACCTGGCGGAGCAACTCACATTAAATAACCACTCGTCTTATCAAAATGAGGTGCAAACATTGAGGGTTAACGGGCTAAACGACCGTGCCTTGCTCGATGCAGTGCAGGTAATTGCCTACTTTAATTTCGTAAACCGTATGGTTCTAGGACTTGGAGTAACCTTCTCAGAAGAGGAAATAAAAGGTTACAAATACTAATTTCTGTTTTGTTTATCCCAGCTGAGACGGCATCGACACCCTGAACGTAGTTCCCTTTTGAAGCAGGCTCTCAACGGACAGATCTGCATTGTGCAGAGCAAAAATCTTTTGCGCAATAGAGAGTCCGAGTCCGGCACCCGTGCCGTTTGAGCGACTCTTATCTACCTGGTAAAAGCGGTCAAAAATTAGTGGGATGTCCTCTTTTGAAATACCCGCACCGGTATCACTCACTTCGATTACTACATCTTCGCCATTC
>DATGBT010000013.1:0-2628 GCA_035312505.1 Balneolaceae bacterium
CAACTCCGAACACAGATCTGAGTTCCTCAATAAGAGCATACCTTTTACTAATTGAAAACTCTTTTCTCAACACATAAAAAATCGTGCCTAATGAGTGTGCTGAAATTTTCACTTCAATTTCACCGCTATCAGATAGATTAATAATTTTTAAAGCGGTATCAGCAAATGGTTTTCTAACAATCGCTGCATCAATGCAAATATTAGTATCGACCAATATTCTACTATAGGTCATATTTCTCCCGAAGCGCTTCTTCCTTCATTTTTTTATAATCATAATCCGTTACTTTTTCTGATTCAGGTAACAAATGATAGATTCGATAGGCAGCACTTCCCGGTTTTAACTCAAAATCATCTGAATCTATTTCTTCGCGCAGAATTGCCTCTTCAAAGAGTTTGGAAACGCTGATCCCTCTCTTCTTTGCGATATATTTTGCCCGTTCCTTAATAGGCTCTTCTACGGTTAGGTTTAATGTCTTTTTTGCCATAGTGCTGAATTGGAGTGATTTCACTTGTTTAATATAAATAGTGCGCATAAAAACGAAATGAAGTGCGCACTCTTTCGAGCTTCTTATATAATGAAATCAAAAAGAACTGTATACCGATGTTAAAACTTCAGATTCATTTTTCGATTTTAAAACATCTACACAGCCAACTAGCTGTTGCTCTGCTCCATCCAATTCATCACGTTCTGCTCAAGAACGCTCAGCGGCACCGCACCGCTCAGAAGTACCACATCATGAAACTCCCTCAGATCGAAGTTGCCACCCAGATTGCTTTCAGCCATTTCACGAAGCTCACGTATTTTAATCTCTCCCATTTTGTATGCCAGCGCCTGTCCGGGCCAGAAAATATAGCGATTCACTTCCGAGCGGATATTGTGAAGTGAAAGTGCAGAGTTTGACGCCATGTACTCTACGGCCTGCTCGCGACTCCACCCTTTCGCGTGCATACCTGTATCCACCACCAGACGCAGTGCTCTCCACATTTCATAACTCAGCCGCCCAAAATTTTGGTAGGGATCTTCGTAAAAGCCGACTTCCAGGCCCAGTCTTTCGGAATAGAGCGCCCACCCCTCGCTATAGGCCGTAAAGCCAGCCGTTGTTCGAAACTTTGGAAGATTTTCAAGCTCCTGCTGCAGGGCAATCTGCAAATGATGACCCGGAACCGCTTCATGCAGGCTCAGAGCCGTTACTTCGTACAGCGGACGAGAAGGAAGATTATAGGTGTTTACAGCATAGTTGCCCGCCCGTGTGCCGTCGGCAGCTCCCCGGCTGTAGTATGCCGTTGCTGTGCGCGGAGCCAGGTAATCGGGCACTTCAATAATTCCGTACGGCAGTCTCGGCAGGGTTTTAAACAGCTCGGGAAGCTTTCCGTCCATTTTCTTCAGCACCAATGCTGTCTTTTTCATCAGCTCTTCGGGGGTTTCTGCATAAAACCGTTCGTCTGTTCTGAGGTACTCGGTAAAAGCATCAAAATCATCCCCAAATCCCTCACTCTTAACTATCTCCATCATTTCTGCACGAATACGGGCTACCTCATCCAGGCCGGTTTGATGAATTTCCTCAGCAGTAATATCCATGGTGGTGTAATACTTTACTAGATAGTCGTAATAGGCCTCACCACCGGGTACATTTGTAATTCCGATGGTTTTGGATGTTGCCGGCAGATACTCTTCAGCCAGGAAATCGTGCAGCTTCTGAAATTCAACCAGCACGCTATTCCGGATGACCACTGAAGCCTCCTCTTTCAGCGACTCTCTTACTTCCCCATCAATCTGCGAAGGAATATTTTCGAACGGATCAAATAGCAGACTCTCCTCAGCACTTTCCGGAATGAGCGCTTTAATCGATTCCAGGTAATCATCAAACACCATTTTAGGACGTACGAACCCAATCTCTGCACCCCGATTTAATCTCTCGATATAGCCTGCATTATACTCGGGAAAAGCCCGGAGACGGCTCAGGTAATTTTCATAATCCTTCAGATTATTGAGGGGTACCCGGTTTGCCAGGTCAGCAAACGATGCATGGTAATCCCACCACCCGTTCAGGGGCAGCAGATGTCCGTTTCTCTCGTAGTTTTGGATAGCATTTTCGAGCTGAATACGGAAGATATCGTAATTCACTTGATGCTCACGACTCACCAAATCCCGGGAAATGGTACTCAACCTCTCTAAAAACTCCTTATTAGATACATATGCATCTTCCATAGCGTCAAGACCGGTTTCCGGAAGACGGTCATTAAACCGATGGTCTCCCTGACCGGTTGCAAAGAGCGGGTTCTCCTGCAGCGTGTACTCCCAGTGATCATCAAGCAGGTCCAGAAACAGTTCTGTTGCTGACTTATCCGGCAACGTTGAAAGCGAAAATAAAAGTAAGATTGTCAGTTGCAGCAATTTCATAGAGTTACGTAGATAGGTTGAGTCTCAAATTGAGCCGTCTTCAAAAAGTATACAAAGTAGCGTCGTATCGTTTAACTGAGATATAAATCTGCAGATGCTGAAAACAAACTTTTTGAATTGAGCATCGTCAGAATAAGACAAGAAAAGTACAAAACAAATTCAATAACCTGAGAAAAAACGGGTGGAGATGAACTTTAAAAGACCTTTCAATCATACTATTATTTCAT
>DATGBT010000014.1:0-12856 GCA_035312505.1 Balneolaceae bacterium
AGGTCGCGCTTGTTAAACAGCAACGTTCTGATTATATCACTCTTGTATTGCCACTTCCCCGAAAGAGCAAGCTGATAGCGAACCTGCCGCACTGTATTATTAAACGTATCAAAAGGGTCGTTCTCCGGCCTCTTTATCTGATATACAGCCTCTTCAACAAGGCGATAATTGGTTAATTCATCACATGGAAGTAATTTAGAATTCTGAAATATATGAGCTAATACACCGTTGCAAACACTTACGAATCGATCTGCATCAAGTTTTTGCGTTAAACGTTTAAAGCGTTCTCCATCAATGGTATCTTGGTTTATGATTTTGTGGATATCCACCAGCCATTTTAACCTGAACCAGGCATGTAAGCTTCCGTGTATGGTTAGATATAGTAATTGAAACTCACTATCCAGTGCAATTATTGTATGCCCATTAATTTCAACAGTGCCTGTATTTTTTCGAACGAGATCTTCAACAACAGAAGGGTCCACTAGACGCCGATCAAATAATTTCCAATGAATTTCTATAATTATCTGCTGTTTTGAATTATAAATACAGTACTGTTTTTCCAGTTCTTTTGTAATTTTTTGTTTTTTTTCTGAGACAGGCCAATTAAATATTTTGCCTGTAAAACCACGACATTCGAAAAATTCTATAGCTTGCGAAATCTCCGTTTGAGCAAATAACAGATCAAAATCATTTGATGACCTATAGAACGGATCTCCATAAATTTTCTCCGAAAGAGCCGGCCCCTTTAAAACAATTGGATCCAGGCCTTCGCTTTTCATCTCCTCCATCAGCTTTAAGAAATAACCAAGCTCTCTTAATTTTTTCATTTGAGTGGCGCGGTCAGGAGGCTCGGTTTTATACCCCAGGAAATCATCTGCCTGTGGTCTGGATAGCCTGTGCCTGTTAATTAGTTCATCACGTGTAAACTTCACCTTCTCAATTTTTTTGAATTCAGATAATAGCTTCAGTATATCAAACATCCCTTAAAAATGAATGATATCCTGCCTCATTTTTTCAACCCTGCTTGGTCAGATGACCATCTCGCCAGATTGCACCATCCAGAGCTGCTTATATATTCCATTTTTCTGCACCAGCTCTTCGTGCGTACCCGACTCGGCAAGCTCACCCTGCTCGAGAACAAATATTTTATCTGCATGACGAATGGTAGAAAGTCTGTGAGCTATGATAATGGTGGTTCTCTCTTTTGCTATTCTGAATAAAGAGCGTTGAATGGCTGCTTCGGTTTCGTTATCAACAGCTGATGTGGCTTCATCGAGGATCAGAATTGGAGGATTCTTTAGTATAGCCCGCGCAATGGATATTCTTTGGCGCTGTCCGCCTGATAGTTTTTGGCCTCGCTCTCCAACAATAGTGTTGTATCCTTCATCCAGTTCATTTATAAAATCGTGCGCTTCTGCAAGCTTTGCAGCTTCTTCCACCTCTTCTTCTGAAGCATTAAATGTGCCATACCGAATATTTTCGGCAACGGTCCCTTGAAATAGAAATACATCCTGGCTAACCAGACCTGCAGCTCTGGTCAGGTCTTTCAGCCTGTAAGTACGAATGTCTTTCCCATCCAGCAGAATGCGGCCCTCTGTAACATCATAAAAGCGCATCAAAAGTTTAATTAAGCTGCTTTTTCCGGCGCCGGTGGCTCCAACGATGCCAACGGTTTCGCCTGAATCAATTTTAAGATTCAAATTCCGAATCACAGGACCACCCGACTGGTATCTAAACGATACATTTTCAAACCTGTATGATCCGTCAACATTCCCGGGCTGCAGATCAATGCTTCCATCGTCGAGAGTTTCCTCTGTTTTCAGCAATTCCATTACGCGCTTTGTACTGGCCATGGCACGCTGGTACAGATCAAACGTTTCGCCAAGACGGGTAAGGGGCCAAAGCAATCGCTGGGTTACAAATATGAGTACGCTATATAGCCCCACCTCCATCTCACCATCCAGCGTCTTGAAACCGGCAAATATCAGAATTCCAATAAAACCCGTCAGAATCAGCATCCGAATTAAGGGAACAAATGCTGCACTCAGCCGAATAACACTCTGATTTGCTTCCTTATACTTTTGCGAGAGGTTTGATATTCTATCATTTTCAAATGCCTCCGCACCATAGCTTTTGATGGTTGCCATTCCTCCAAGGTTATTTATCAGCTGTGAACTTGTTTCCCCTGCTCGTTCTCTTACCAAATTGTAGCGGGGAGCCAGTTTTTTCTGAAACCATACCGATCCCCAGATGATAAACGGCATAGGTACAAGCGCCATCCAGCCAATCTCAGGTGCAGAGAACATAAAAATCGATCCGATAACCAGCACGGTTACGGCAACCTGAATCAAATCGTTAGCCCCGTGGTCTAAAAAACGCTCCAGCTGATTGATGTCGTCGTTAAGTATAGTGTTCAGATTACCTGATGACTGATCTTCAAAATAAGCCATCCTCTGTTTCTGGAGGTTTTGATAGGCATCCTTTCGCAAACTGTCTTGCGTATATTGGGCAAGATCTCTCCAGTACACCTCAAACAGGTATTGGAAAAAAGACTCGAACACCCAAACAAATGCAGTGAAACCAGCCAGCCACAACAGCTGGTTAAATGGATCTGTAATTCCAAAACCTGCAATCAGGCTCTCCTCTCCCTTAACTACCACATCAACCGCAGCACCAATCAAAATTGGCGGTGCAAGGTCGAATAGTTTATTCAGAATTGAAAACAGTGTCGCCAGCCTCACCTTTCCGCGGAAAGGTTTCATATACCGGATCAGCTGCTTTAGGGGATGAATGTTGTTCCTGTTCTGAGAGCTCATTCCTGGTTTAACTACTTTCTGAAATTACAACTTTGGAAAATACGCGGTTTCTGCTTCAATAACTAAATAAGAACAGGTTGTCTCAATCATATTTTGTACATGCAAATTTTGGCGCCGTTTCAACTTTGGCCTGCTAAACTTATATATTTGTAATTTAATCAAACATACCAATTCAATGAATATGGCTGTTCCCGTAAAACCTAAAACGATCGTAAGTCTTGTACCATCATTAACGGAACTGCTATTCGACCTGGGGCTTGGTGACCGAGTCGTTGGCAGAACACGATTTTGTACCCACCCTAAAGAGATGATTCAAGATGTGCCTGTCGTTGGAGGCACAAAAAATCCCCGTCTGGACAAGATTCGCGATCTAAAGCCCGACCTGATTATTGCTAATAGGGAAGAGAATCGTCAGGTTGATGTTGAAGATATTGAAACGGATTTTGATGTAATGGTTACGGAAATCGGCACGATTGACGAGGCTCTGTTTGCCATTCACGACATTGGCTATACGTGTGGTGTTCAGGATAGAGCAAAAAATCTTATTCACGATATTCAGCTGGAAATGG
The DNA here is from genome assembly GCA_035312505.1 of Balneolaceae bacterium. Classification (GTDB taxonomy): domain Bacteria; phylum Bacteroidota; class Rhodothermia; order Balneolales; family Balneolaceae; genus Rhodohalobacter. The sequence goes on from DATGBT010000014.1 coordinate 3,386, forward strand.
AACAGGTGCCCGATGAGCCTCCTGTCTCAGCTGCCTATTTTATCTGGCGGGATCCATGGATGACGGTGGGCAGCGACACGTATATCCATTCCGTTTTGAGCCACTGGAATTATGATAATGTATATGCCGACCAGCTTCGTTATCCAACAACAACGCTTCATGAACTCTCATTAAAAAAACCGAAAATCATTTTTCTCAGCAGCGAGCCCTACCCATTTAAAGAGAAGCATATCAAAGAGGTTGGTGATGTTTGCGGATCTTCAAACATTGTACTTGTTAACGGTGAATGGTTTAGCTGGTATGGTTCTCGCATGTTAAAATCGTTCAGAAACTTAAACACGGTGAGAAAAGCCTTATCCTAATATTGTATATACAATTATATTTCGAACGACTCACCCGGCAGGTAAATGTTTAAAGAGATGTCTCTTGCTCCCAGTTTACCCTCAAAGACAGCGGAGTAGTCTGACTGATTTCTATATACCAACACCTGAGATACTCCTACAACTTCAGCCCGGTTATTCCGAATCAAAATCGCAGTGGATTCGTCAATTCCAATTCCTGTTTGATCAGGAAATTCAATCACTGCGGTAATCAGCCGATTGTTTCGGGCACGTTTTACAAAGTGCTGATCAATAATGACGCCTTCTATCAGCCCGAGGCCTTCAGCCGTAACCATATTATTTTTTTCCAGGTTATAAAAGGTAGAGGTGTACTCCGGGTAATTTATCTGATCGCCCGTAATCATAATCCGGCTCATAACGGCAGCTCCGGCGCTTGTCCCGGCAATCAGGGCACCGTTTTCATAAGCACTTCGCAACGATGTTTCGATTCGGGGCTCATTTCGAACAGCGTTCATAAATCGCGACTGCGAACCTCCGGTAATGTAGATTAGCGAGGCCTCCTCGAGCATCATCTGCGACTCTTCCGAAAATTCATCTTCACGCCCAAAATCGTAGGATGCGATATTTTCAATGCCCAACTCCCTGAACTGCTGCTCTCCGTAAAAACCGGATGTATCAGGATCAAAGCCCGACATAGTAAGCACAATGGCATAGCCCTCTGTGTCAACTCCGCTTTCGTCAATCATCCGCTGTACCATCGCTTCAGGCCGGCTGCCGCCTCCAATAATAAAGAGAGCTCCATCCCCGCTTAAATCCGCCGGCTCAAACTGCCGGTTTCCCGAGGCCGATTCAGAGCAGCCACAGACCGGCGCCATACAAATAAGTACCATAATCAATGCAGTCAGATACGATTTTTTCATACCCATAATTTTTGTTTTATTAAATATTTAATTGGCTTCTTTACTCTGAAAGAAACGAATAGACCATTTCAGAAATTTCTGCTCCTATTTCACGTCCTCGAATATCATCCGGCAGGTTTTTGGATAGATATATGAGCACGTACGATTGACCGTCAGGCAGAAAAACAATGGCCGAATCGTGCTCTACACCATCGATTGATCCTGTTTTATTGGCTACTACAGCCTCATCGGGCAGGCCAGCCGCCAGAACGTCTTTATAGAACTGATCTTTCATAATCTCGACCATCATGCTGTCCTTCTCCGCACTAACGGCTGTACCCTGCGCAACATGGCTCAGAATAATTCCAAGATCCCGCACAGTAGTTCGGTTACTCAGCCCCCGATCGAACGCCTTCATATCATATACTCCCCTCATCACTTCAATATTTTCGGCTCCCAGGTCACGCATCGTTTGGGTCGTCTCTTTTGCCCCTACCATTTGAATGATAATATTTGTAGCAATATTACTGCTATAGGTAATCATGGCGTGGTTCAAATCATAAATCGTTGCCATTTCCCCCACTTTCGCTTCATAGGGATCATCTGCATTGGGATCCAGGTCCAGTTGAAACTCCGAACTATCAACAATACTATAAAACCGGTTTTCAATCAGGATGGAGTCAGAAAGGTTGTATTCTCCCTCTTCTGCCTGTTTAAAAAGCTCTATCATGACCGGTGTTTTCATCGTGCTGGCAGCGTGAAAAACGGTATCCGGATTAATGGCAAACCGCAGTGATGAGTCGTTGAGATGCATAAACCAAACAGCAAATGTCCCCTCCTGGTTTTCAAGGTGCTCTTCAACGTTTTGTTTTAAGTCATCAACAGTTTTTGTTTGATTCGGTGCACATCCAGCCAACGAGATCAGCAGAATGGAATAGATGATCAAATATTTCATACTTTGGTATTTAGTTGATCTATTGATGTGACTAAACCTACAGCTTTCATTACTTAACGGCTATACAAAATAAAAAAAGCACCGAAGGTTGCTCCGGTGCTTTGTAAAAAACTACGTTTTAATAAACCCTTAACACTGCGTACCCGTATAGGTTGGGTTCTGGCAGATATTCGGGTTTGAATCGATTTCGCGCTGAGGTATTGGCAACACAAGCTTTGGATCGTTGTACGGTCTCTCTCCCACACTTCTCTGTGTTCGTTTGATATCGTGTAGTAACTGGCCTTCAAACATAAGCTCCAATTTTCGCTCCAGTAAAATTGATCCAAGATTCAACTCAGCATCTGTTAGCGGATCAAGGTTTACGCGGGCACGAATGGTGTTTACATCATTTAGTGGTGTATCACCTACAGATTCCCCGAGACGGAAGTTTGCCTCTGCACGTGTAAGATACATTTCCGCAAGGCGAATCAGGTTTACCTGGTCATCTACAGCGCGGTTCCACTTGCCTGAGCGGATTGCCCCGTTACCCGGATCGGTATAGAACAGGTTTAACCGATCGTCGCCAGGCTCATATTCATCCAGGTGCTGCTGGTTAATGTCGATATCTCCACGGCTGTCGGCGCTGTAGAAGGTAAACAAACTGTTTACTCCATCCTGAGCACTATTTTGCATGGCAAAGATATCTTCGCTTGTATTTTCGGGCTGATTGAATACACTTGCAAACGTTGGGCGCAGTGTAAAAAGTCCGGATTCAATCACGCGATTGGCTTCATCCCTGGCAGCTGCATATTCACCTCGCTGCAGATGTACCCTGGAAAGCATCGCGCTGGCTACCATTGAGTTGACGTAATATGAACGTTCGGAATTTACGTCACCCAGCAGTGATTTAGCTTCCGTCATATCTTCAATGATTTGGCTGTAAACCTCTTCTACAGAAGCCCGGGGTATATTTGCCTCTTCATCAATCGCTGAAGTTGGAGTAAGAACCAGAGGAACGCCCGCCTGGTTATTTGTCTGACCGGCAACATATGGAGCTGCATAGAGCTTGATCAGTTCAAAGTAGATCATTCCGCGAATTAAGCGGGCTTCTCCCTCCACTCTGGGACGGTCGGCATCTTCAAGCAGGTCCAGACCCGACATTACCGTATTCAGGATGTTAATCGTATCGTACGAGTCGTTCCAAGTTGCTGTAACCTGTCCGTTATCATAGAGCTGATTTTTACTCCAGATTTGGCGCGGACCGAAGAAGGTACCGGAAAATGTGAAATCACCGGCATCGGCCAGGAAGTCACCTGTCATCATATACCAGCCTCCATAAAGGTCGGCATCTCCCATTCCGTCGTAAGCTCCAACCAGTACAGACTTCACATTATCTGCGTTCGTAAGCACCTGACCGGAGTCGATAGACTGCTGAGGTTCAACGTCCAGCATCGAATCGCATCCCTGGAAAAGAATCAGGGCTGCTGCTAATGCGCTTGCATAAATTTTTAATTTGTTCATAATAATTGTTTTCTAAACTTTTTGATTTTCAATGACCTGTATGGATTAAAATCCAATATTTACACCGAATGAAATCGTGCGTGCCTGTGGTGCTGAATAGAAATCGTTACCAATATTCAGGTTGTCTGAATTGTCATACAAGTCAGTATTCACCTCGGGATCCCATCCATCATACCCAGTGAAAGTAAGCAGGTTCAGGCCGCTCATGTACACTCGCACTCTTCTGAGTCCGAGCCTGTCGAGCATGCTCTGCGGGAGGGTGTATCCAAGTACTACGTTTTTCAGCCTCAGGTACGATGCGTCCTGGATGTACCTGGATGATGGGTTCGAACCATTTCCTAAGAAGAGACGTGCTTCCGGTACATCCGTAATATCTCCGGGCTCCTTCCAGCTGTCGAGCTGATCCCTGGTCTGATTATCGAAAAAGTCACCGTTAGCAGACTGGTACCGACCACCGCCATTGTATACATCGTTTCCGTACACAAACTGAAGAAGCACATTCAGGTCGAAATTTTTGTAGTTAAACCTGTTCCCCATTCCACCAATAAAATCAGGGTTTGGATCACCGATAACCACATCATTGGCCTCTTGGTAGGAGTTGGTGGTTCCGGCATCATAATTTTTTCCATCCTCACTGTGCAGGTAGTAAAGGGCATCTCCATTAGCAGGATCCACGCCGGCGTACTCCTTACCCCACATTACAGCAATAGCTTCACCTTCAACTGCACGGTTCAGAAAACCGCCTTCAATAATCTGGCCATCAAGGTCATTAATTTTATTTCTGTTGAACGCAATATTGAAGTTGGTCGTCCACTGAAATTCACCAACAAGATTATAGGTGTTTATAACAAACTCGAAACCACTGTTTTCAAGTTCACCCACATTTCGAAGCTGGCTTGTAAACCCGGTTGTTGCCGGTACGTTTACGTTCAGCAGAAGGTCATCGGTTTTTTTGATGTAGTAATCGATTTCACCACTTACCCGGTCTCCCAAAATTTCATAGTCAATACCGAAGTTGTACTGAGCTGTACGCTCCCACTTCAGATCGGGGTTTGGAGTCTGGCTTGGAAACAGCCCGGAGATACCTGCATAACCGGTACCCTGGAAAAGTCCTCGTGACGGGAAATTTCCAATATTGGCATTTCCGGTTAACCCATAGCTTGCCCTGAATTTCAGAAAGCTAAGAAAATCGACATCATCCATAAAATCTTCGCGTGTCATAATCCATCCGGCAGAAACTGACGGGAAGAATCCATAGCGTGCGTCAGATCCAAACCTGGAAGAACCATCTACACGAGCACTCGCAGAAAACAGATATCGGTTATTCAGCGTATAGTTCGCTCTTGAAAAGTATGAGAGGAAACGATAATTCGTTTCTGACGTACTTCCGTTTGTTATATCTGCAGCACTTGCCAGTTTTGTAAAGCTGTCCGTAGGGAAGTTTGTACCGGCAACATAGGTGAGGTTATTCTGTGAGTTTTCAAAACTCATTCCTGCCACAGCGGTAAGGTCATGGGCCTCGCCAAACTGAGTGTTCCATGTTAAGTAATTGTTCAGTGTATAGTTCACTACATTTACTACACGGGAATCACCAAATCCGTTGGTATTTTCCCCCACATCGGTATTGCGACCAGCATAGTAATCTTCGTTTGAATTATAAAGGTCCAGGCCAAGTTCGCTTCGGAACTGTAAATTCTCAGCAATGCTGTAATCGGCAAACAGGTTACCCACATTTCTGAACACGGTTTGGGCCGCGTCTACCCCTTCTACGTGTCGTAAAAAGTTGTAATAGAGTGTATTTTCATTAGGCACATCAGAAAAACCTGTAAGACTCCCGCTGCTATCAAACTGAGGAGTGTAAGGTGGCGTAATGGGTGCCTGAGCTATCGCCTGAAGTGGCGTAGCAAAGGCATTGTCATTCGAAACCCTGATATTTTCAGTGCGGGTTAAGCCAAGATTCATTCCCACCTGTAGTTTATCGGATGCGGTATGATCCAGGTTAATTCGTCCGTTCATTCTTCCATACTCATCACCCCGTACAATACCGACCTGATCACTGAATCCACCGGATATGAAAAAACGGGTGTCTTCAGTACCACCGCTAACTTGTGCAGTAAAGTCTGTGTTCGATGCATCCTGGAATGATTCATCCTGCCAGTCGGTATCAACAACACGGTTCCTCCAGTCGGTTCCGCTTGACAAAAAATCAAACCAAACGTCTTCAGCATATGCTACTTCACCGGCATATGCATCTTCTGCAGAGCTGTATCCGAATGGGTTGCCGTTTCTTTCAAAATCCACCACACCGGCTCGTCCGGCTGCATCACGGAAGTACTCGATGTATTCATCTGCATTCATAAACTCTACGCGATTTGTTGGTGAGCTTACCCCGCGTTCGAGGCTTACATTTACCTGAGTTCTTCCGGCCTCACCCCGCTTTGTGGTAACCAAAACAACACCGTTGGCTGCTCTTGAACCGTAAATAGCGGCAGCAGCAGCATCCTTGAGTATTTCAATAGATTCAATATTGTCTGGATTGATGTCAGTAAGAGGGTTGGTATCGCCAAAGCCTGCATCAGACTGGCTCTCGGACGTTACCGGGATACCATCTATCACATAAAGAGGCTGACTGCTTGCAGAAACAGAGGATGTTCCGCGAACACGAATATTAATTCCCTGTCCGAGTTTTCCATTTCCTTTCTGAATAAATACACCGGGAGCCTGTCCCTGAAGGGCAGATTCGAAACTGTTAACCGGAATCTCTTCAATTTGACGGGCCGAAACGCTGGTAATGTTTCCCGTCATCTGTTCCCTGACAATCGAACCGTATCCGGTAACAACCACTTCAGATAAACTCTGCTGATCCATCGTCAGGCTGAGGTTTAAATCAATGTCCTGAGTTACGTCCAGGCTTCTTGTTATTTGAACATACCCTACATAGCTGACACGCAGTGTGTAGGTACCCTCAGGTACATTCGTAAATTCAAATTCGCCGTCGACGTTGGTCGCCGTTCCATAATTCGTATCTACCAGTATAACCGTTGCTCCAGGTAGTGGAGTACCGTTACTTTGGTCAGATACCGTCCCTTCAACAGTGTACTGAGCTACGGCAGTTGTGCTGAAAACAGCAAGTAACAGAGTCGCAGCTATTGTACTTATTAACTTTTTAAGCATGTGAGCCTCTTTAGATTATTATTTTAATTCCCGTGTCCACAATGCAGCGTTTCAGCTTGCATTCAGATGAATTCATTGTTTACAACATGAACTAATAAAATAGCACTGTAAACACGACAATTACTACTTTTTAGTAAGAAGGGTCACAATTACCATTATTTTTTATGTAAAAGCAATGCCTTAATTAAAAAGGAAGCGCTTTGAATCACATTTTTATAAAATTTAACTTTTTAATGCCCTTTTAAGCGATCTAACTGCGTACTCAAAACAGCAAGGCCGGCATTCCCGGGTGAACCAAGATGAGTAAATTCGTTTAGAAACTCTCTGGCAGAATACGCTGGAATTTCATCCGGGTTCTCTTTGATTTTTTTATAAGCCTCTCTGAATGAGAGCCCCTCATTCTTTACAATTTGATAGGCTGCTTCTGCAGCAAACAGTTCCTGAGTGCACGCTTTTTCAGTTTCAGATGCATTTATAGTAATAGACTCAATCAACAAATCAGTCATTTCTAGTGCCTGCCCGGTACTATGGAAAGAACGGATAACAGGTTCTTTTGTCAGCTGCAGATCGCGATGATATCCGCTGCCAAGGTTCATCACAATGGACTGAAGGGTCGCCTGAAGGCCCGTCTGCTCCGCATGTTTTCCGCGAATCAATTCTGCGACGTCCGGATTTCTTTTTTGCGGCATTATTGACGAACCCGTGCACACCCCATCATCAAGTGTAAAAAACCGGTAAGATTCACTGCTGTACGTAATAATATCGGTCGCCAACCTGCTCAAAACCGAGGTAATTCCGCTCATATATTGAACAAGCTGCGTTTCCACCCATCCGCGGGAGAGCTGTGCGGTGGTTGAGCATACTATAGGCTGCCCAAATTCAAGATCCGCTGCTTCTTTTTCCCGATCAATGGGAAGTGTGGTTCCGTAACCCGCAGCAGTGCCAAGCGGTGACCGGTCAATCAGACTAAATACTCCCGATTTTGCCTCCAGCTGCATCAGCAACAGCTCTGCATAGCCACCCGCCCATAACGGCACCGAGCTCAGCATCGCTTTACGCGTATGGGTAAAACCCGGGAGCGGAACACTGTCATGTTCAGTGCCAAATACGATCAGTGTTTTAATCAGAGAGTACAGCGACTTCGTAATTTTTGATAGCTGATCCTTCTCATAGAGCCGTACCGCTGTAAGCACCTGGTCGTTCCTGGATCGTCCCGTATGAATTTTTTTACCAAGGTCTCCCAGCTTTTCAGTCAGATAAACCTCAATAGCGGTATGCATATCCTCATGCTCCCTTAAAATCTCAAATTGCCCGTCTTCCCAGATATCTTTGATCTCTGAAAGAGCCGCCGTTAGCTTTTCAAGCTCTTCGTTGTTCAGGATTCCGGCTCTGTTCAGCGCTTCAGCATGCACCACAGAGGCCTGAATATCGTAAGGCACCAGTGTTTGATCGAGCTCATAGTCATTTCCAACTGTGAACGCCTCTACCTTTTTTGCCGCTTCGCTATCGTTCTTATGATCATCCGTTTCCCAGAGCTTTGACATCTTTTACCCTTTTAAATAAAACTTAAAGTTAGTTGACTGTATTCTTTACATTTTGATCAAACCACTGCAGATAACGTTCATAGCGGTCTTCCTGAAACGCCGGCCTTCGAATACCGTGATGCTCGCCGGGATATACCACAAGCTGAGTTTCTACTCCCAGCCGTTTCATAGCCTGATACATCTGTTCCGATCCCAGAATGGGCACATTCCAGTCGTCAGAACCACCGATCCAGAGCGTGGGTGTAGTAACGTTTGCCACATCATTGAACGGGGAAATTCGCTCCCATTTTTGCGGCGTTTCCCACGGCAGGCCGAGTTCCATTTCCCAGTGCAGCTGGTAGTGATCGTGCCCGTAATTTGATCTGTAGAGCGTTTCACTTGCGCCGGAAATCGCTCCTTTAAACCGATCGGTTTTTGTGATAACATAGTTTGTGAGTATGCCGCCGTACGACCATCCGCCCACGCCAAGTTGCTCCGGATTGGCAATGCCCTGTTCCACCGCATAGTCCACAGCTGCGTTGACGTCTTCAAAATCTTTGTTTCCCCAGTCGGCAAACAGCACTTCCGAAAATTCCTGCCCGTACCCCGAAGACCCGCGCGGATTCACCATCAGTACCGCGTACCCATTGGCAGAAAAAAGGTGCGGCTCAAAACGATAGCTGTGTTCAAACTGCGCAACTGGTCCTCCATGGATCCAAAGCAGGGTTGGATACCGTTCTCCATCGTTATAGTGAACCGGCTTCACCATAAAACCGTGAATCTCCGTGCCATCTTTACTTGGAAACCAGATCTCTTCCACTTCGGGTTGAAGGGTTCGGCTCAGTAACTCTTCATTTTTGTTTGTCAGGCGGTTTTCGGTTCCGTTAATCCAGGTAAAAATTTCGTCAGGTTCATTAAATGTCCCTTTTTGAATGGCTACTGCTGAACCGTTCATATCAAAGCTGCTAATCGACAGATCTCCCTCAATTTCTACTTTATATCCACTGCCGTTTTTATTGATCGATGCCAGTTTACTTTCTGCGGCATCTTCTATGATAAACCGAATTCGCTTCCCGTCT
>DATGBT010000015.1:0-2012 GCA_035312505.1 Balneolaceae bacterium
GAAGGTCGTTGCGAAAGCATGTTTATAACCCAAAAAAGCCCTTTATTATAAAAGCGTTATTTTGAACTGATAACGATTATTCTGATCTTTACACATCAGGATTTTGAATGTTTTTATCAATTATTTCTACCTAAAAAACGAACGTAAAGATGGCAAAAGTTGAAGTTGAGATGCCCCAAATGGGCGAGTCGGTAATGGAAGGAACCGTGATTGAGTGGGCAAAAAAAGTGGGGGATAAAGTAGAGGTAGATGAAACCCTCCTCGAAATTGCCACCGATAAAGTAGACACGGAAGTGCCATCGCCCGAAGCCGGTGTGCTCGTTGAAATTCTGGTAGAGGAGGATGAGACGGTGGAAGTGGGGCAGGTGATTGCCATTATTGATACGGAAGCAGAAGCCTCTGAACGTAGTGATGAACCGGAAGAATCCGATGATTCAGATGAAGATGCATCAGCCGAAGAGGCCGCAGATGATACCGAAGAGACGGTTGATGAATCGGAGGAAGATGATGCCGGCAACGAAGAGAAAAGCGAGCAGGCTGATGACAGCGACTCCGAAAGTGAAGATGAAGAAGGAGAACGCGTAGAGGTGGTAATGCCCCAGATGGGCGAATCGGTTATGGAAGGAACTGTGATTGAGTGGGCGAAAAAGGTGGGCGACAAAGTAGAGGTGGACGAAACCCTCCTCGAAATTGCCACTGATAAAGTAGACACAGAAGTGCCCTCACCCGAATCAGGAACGCTTCTTGAAATACTCGTAGACGAAGGAGATACGATTGAAGTAGGGCAGACAATAGCCATTATCGGCACTGGAAAAGCAGCATCCGGTTCTGCTTCGGAATCATCTAAAGAGAAGCCGAAAGCCAGTGAATCCAAAAAAGAGGAGGCATCATCGTCTGAAGAGACTGATAAGCAGACGTCAAAACCGCAGCGAATGGGGTCCGACGGGCGCTTTTTCTCACCACTCGTAAGATCCATTGCCAGCGAGGAGGGGATCAGCCAGGAAGAACTTGAAAGTATAGAGGGAAGCGGAAAAGACGGGCGCGTATCGAAGGATGACGTGATGGCATATCTCGAGGATAGAAAATCGGGAAAGACTGCATCCGCATCAGAGAAAAAAGGAAGTACTCTTGAAAAACCAACCGCATCGAAAAGTAAAGACTCTAAATCGGACGGAAAAATTTCTGCTGGTGAACTGAATGTAAGCCGACCGCATGAAAATGTGGAGATTGTGAAAATGGACCGCATGCGTAAAATGATTGCCGAACATATGGTTCGGTCGAAGCAAACGTCGGCCCATGTTACGACCTTCAGCGATGTAGATGTAACAAATATTGTGAAATGGAGAAACGCCAACAAGAAAAAATTCTATGATCAGACGGGCGTTAAACTCACATTTACACCTATTTTTATTGAGGCATTCATCAAAGCGATTGGAGAATTTCCACTCATTAACAGCTCTGTTGATGGCGATGAAATTCACCTGAAAAAGGATATTAATTTTGGGATTGCCGTAGCGCTGGGTGAAGGCGGACAAGGCGGTTTAATTGTGCCGGTGATTAAACAGGCGCAGGATAAAAACCTGCCGGGCCTTGCCAAAGCCGTACATGAACTTGCCAACAAAGCACGAAGTAAAGATCTGAGCCCCGATGATTTGGTAGGTGGCACCATTACACTCACAAATTACGGAAGTGTGGGCAACCTGATGGGTACACCGATTATAAACCAGCCACAGCTTGCGATTCTGGGAACCGGGGTTATAGAAAAACGTCCCGTGGTGATTGAAACGGAACAAGGAGATCTGATTGGTATTCGGCATAAAATGTATCTCTCCATGAGTTACGATCACAGAATTATCGATGGTGCCCACGGCGGTGCATTTACCAGCAGGGTAAAACAGCTGCTTGAAGAATTCGACCCTGAACGGGCGATTTAACAGACTCGAAACGACTGATCGCGGGAGATCCATGGAGATTTGCAGGACCATCAATGACGTTCGGCAGGCGGTAGCGGC
>DATGBT010000016.1:0-4210 GCA_035312505.1 Balneolaceae bacterium
TTGCCGATATTTCTGCTGCTCTTGAGTTTAAGGAGCTTTTCAGGGAGCTGTTTAATGATCAGACCCCAATGCCGGAGTTGATGATCACTGTAATGGACAACCACTATATCATGAAGCTGGATAGCACCGAATTAGAACAAACCATCTACATTCAAAGTGATAGCAGAGTGTGGACTGAAAATCGTTAATGAGCTAAACAAATCAGATAGTATGATGAACCGAAAACATTTTATTAAAAAACTGGGTACCGGTGCGGCCGGTTTATCTCTCGCAGGTACACTCCCCGCTGCGGCAGCCTCATTACTCAATACTCCGAAATACTCATCGCTCGACTACACATGGGTATCAGACCACAACGGTACGGACGATGAACTGCGGGAAAGACTCGAACGCATCAAAAAAGCAGGCCTGAATGGAATTTTACCCTCGGGGAATTACGAGAAGTGGATTCGACTCGCAGAAGAGTTTGAGCTGGATGTACATGCATGGTTTGTAACGCTTCAGAGAGGTGGCGATCAGTGGCTGATTGAGAATCATCCCGAGTGGTTTATGGTGAACAGGCTGGGCGAGTCGTCCGTTGATAAACCTGCCTATGTCGATTATTACAAGTGGCTCTGCCCGGTTCGCCCCGAAGCTCAGCAGTATATTTTTGATAAAGTGGACGAGATTTTGAAAATCTCTGAAATTAAGAGCGTCCATCTCGACTATATTCGCTACCCGGACGTCATCCTGCCTATTCAGCTGCAGCCAACCTATGGCATTGTGCAGGACAAGGAGTATCCTCAGTACGATTACTGCTATTGCGATGCATGTCGCACAAAGTTTAAAGAGCTGCACGGCGAAGACCCGATGGAATTGCAAAACCCAGGTGATCATCAGGTTTGGAATCAGTTCAGGTACGACCAGGTCACCCATCTTGTTAATCAAGTTGCCATACAGGTCCACAACCGCGGTCAGCGTTTAACGGCAGCTGTCTTTCCCACGCCAACTATCGCCCGTACGCTGGTGCGGCAGAACTGGCCCGCCTGGAACCTGGACGCTGTCTTTCCGATGATCTATAATCACTTTTACCACAAACCGGTGCAGTGGATCGGAGAAGCCGTAGCCGAGTGCAGAAGCGAACTGCCGGCTACAACGGATCTTTTCTGCGGCCTCTATGTTCCTGAAATGACACCCATTGAGGTTTCGCAAGCGTACGAATATGCGATGAAAAATGGAGCCGCGGGCGTCACTATTTTCCCTGATACGGGTATGAGCCAGGAACACTGGGACTACCTGAGCATGACCATGGTGAAAGGGTGATGACAGATCTGAGGGTTGAAAATGCGATATGAGATGTGAGAAGGGTTTAAAAGGGGTCACTTATTCTTTAGCTTTTTTTCAGCAATTATCTTCAACTGAAAATATACCTTATTGCCACAGAGGCACTGATTTTCACAGAACGAATAATCCAAAATAATTCGTTTTTGTTTCGTGCTAATCCATGTTAATCGTTCTGAGTACGATTTACCTGCAAAATCCACGCTCTGAGACTCTCGGTGATTCAGTGGCCGCTCTTTACAGGTCGAATTATCCGGCGCCACTGTAAAGGCCGTTAACAAATCAGAAAAGGATATCGAGGGAAGGGACTTTATCATTGAAGAATGAGTGAATTCAAAAGACTAATCACGCTACATTGTAATCAACTTTGCGGATCTTATTTAGTTCATTCTCTTTCTCTCTTAACTCGTTTTCCAGATCATAGTCCTCCTGCAAACCGAGCCAAAATTTTGCACTTGTCCCAAAATACCTGGATAACCTGAGTGCTGTATCGGCTGTGATTCCTCTTCTCCCTTTTATTATCTCACTAATGCGGGTCTGAGGCATAAAGGTATCTTTCGCCAATCGGTATGCTGTGATGCCCATTTCATCCAGAAACTCTTCCTTTAATATCTCACCAGGGTGTATGTTTGCTAGTTTTTCCATATGCCTATCCTGTTAATGATAATCCACAATTTGTGTACTGTACGCATGTCCTTTTTTCCATTTAAAAATAATTCTCCACTGTTGATTTATACGAATACTAAAAAAACCCTCATAGTCGCCTTTTAGTTTTTCAAGCCTGTTGGCAGGTGGCGTTCTGAGATCATTTATATTTTGTGAATTATGAATCATTCGGAGTTTTCGTCTGGCTTTATTCTGAATGGTATGTGGTAATTTCCCGGATCGTGTACCCTTCCAGATCTTTTTTGTCTCTTGATCTCCAAACGATTTTATCATTCTAATTACTAATGAATTTCATTACTAACGTTTAAAGTTAGTATTAATTTTTTTTATTTCATATGGGTTTTTAAAAAAAGCCATTGCCACATTCTACATATAATTGAAGAATTGCAAATTATACTGTCTTATCGTTACAGAGGCACTGATATTCTCAGAAGGAATAATCCAAAATAATTCGTTTGTGTTTCGGGCTCATCCCTGTTAATCGTTCTGAGGACGATTAACCTTCAAAATCCACACTCTGAGACTCTCTGTGATTCAGAGGCCATACGAACAACAGAAATTTCCATCCCGCAAATCATCCGCAATTTTTGTACTTTCATTGCTGTAAAAACCAGCTATTTCAACCAAAAATGTCAGCTATGTACGGAACTCTCAAAGACACTCTCCGGAACGAACTCGATCAAATAAAAAAAGACGGACTTTATAAAGATGAGCGGGTGATCACCACTCCACAGGGAGCCGTTATTAAAACCACTTCGGGTGACGAGGTCATCAATTTCTGTGCAAATAATTACCTTGGGCTTTCATCACATCCTAGAGTTGTCGAAGCTGCAAAAAAAACAATTGATGAATATGGCTACGGCATGTCATCTGTACGGTTTATTTGCGGAACGCAGACGATTCATAAAAAACTGGAAGCCAAAATCTCGGAATTTCTGGGTACGGAAGACACCATTCTCTACGCCGCTGCTTTTGATGCCAACGGCGGTGTGTTTGAACCACTACTGGGCCCCGAGGATGCGATTATTTCTGATCAGCTGAACCACGCATCCATTATAGATGGCGTTCGCCTGTGCAAAGCGAAACGATTTGTATACAAGCACAACGACATGAACAGCCTTGAAGAGAAATTGAAAGAGGCGAACGAGGCGGGAACCCGAACGAAGATCATCGCCACCGACGGAGTTTTTTCAATGGATGGCACCATTGCTCAGCTCGATAAAATTTGTGACCTCGCTGAAAAATATGATGCGCTGGTGATGAGCGATGAGTGTCACTCCACAGGATTTGTAGGAAAAACCGGCAGGGGTGTTCACGAATACCGTGATGTGATGGGGCGCGTTGATATTATTACTGGCACCCTGGGCAAGGCGCTGGGCGGAGCTTCAGGCGGATTTACTGCCGCCCATAAAGAGATTGTGGATATGCTTCGCCAGCGATCGCGTCCCTACCTCTTTTCCAACACACTTGCCCCCGCCATTACCGGAGCTTCGATTGAGGTATTGGATCTGCTCAGTGAAACGACTGAACTGCGTGACAAACTCGAAGACAACACAACATATTTCAGGGAAAAAATGACCGGCGCCGGGTTCGATATCAAACCGGGAACCCACCCCATTGTGCCTGTGATGCTTTATGATGCTAAACTGGCTCAGGACTTTGCGGAAAAACTGCTTTCCAAGGGAATTTATGTAATCGGCTTTTATTACCCGGTTGTACCTAAAGGTGAGGCCCGTATTCGCGTTCAGCTTTCAGCCGTGCACGAAAAAGAGCACCTGGATAAGGCGGTAAATGCATTTACTGAGATCGGACTGGAGCTTGGGGTTGTTAATTAACAGTTGGCAGTTGGCAGTTGGCAGTTGGCAGTTGGCAGTTGGCAAGGCTATTGAAATTTTTAAAAAAAGTTATGGCATCTGATTTTAGAGATTTAAAGGTGTATCAAAAAGCCTATGCATTGGCAATGGAGGTCTTTGAGATTACAAAGTCATTCCCGAAAGAAGAAACATATGCTTTAACCGACCAGGTGAGAAGATCCTCCAGATCCGTTTGCAGAGCCATTGGAGAAGGATATCGAAAGCGTCAATATCCAAAATACTTTGTCAATAAAATTAGTGATGCGGATATGGAAAACAGTGAAACTCAAATATCCTTAGATTTTGCGGAATCCTGTGGATATATATCAACAGAAATAAATTCAGACCTTCGCATCAAGTCTGAGGAAGTT
>DATGBT010000017.1:0-3827 GCA_035312505.1 Balneolaceae bacterium
AATGGTAAACCTGACTTTTTTAAGACCGTACATTTATTTCGAAGCTTCTCTCTCTGTCAAGTCCCGCCAGGGCACGATAGAAGCGTGCCCGTTTTCAAGGGAAGGTAACGGGTAAACAGATTTGGGGCTGTATTTTCCACAATACATAGTTTGTTTAGGCGCAATTTCTCTGGATATCTATTTTCTCACAGCCTCACGAAGAGGGGCTTCTATCCTTTTCCTACCCGGAGAATCGGGGAATTAAATCACAATAAATTATTGGAGGAGATAAATCAAAAAAAGATCTGGAAGTCTTTTTACTTAACTACATAGTGCACTCAAATGAATGTTCTTTATATAATTATTTATGCATTAATAAACCTCCCCTCGGTTAGCGGCTTGTCATTTTAAGAGTTTATTATCTTAATTATTGTCCCTATCTTTTGTATCGCTCCAATCTACCGACACAACTATTTTTATCTGTAAACGAAAATCCTCCCCTTAAATGCGCGGATTCAGAGGTTTAACTACAAACACACATAAACCCGACTAATGACCAAGCCAGACATTCAAAACGACGAAGATATAAAACGGCTGGTTCACACCTTCTACGGAAATGTGCAGGATGATGAACGTCTCGGCTATATTTTCAACGATGTTGCCGGCGTCAACTGGGACAACCATCTGCCGCGAATGGTTGATTTCTGGTCAAATCTGATTTTTCAAACCGGCCGGTATAAAGGTCGTCCATTTCGGCAGCACCTGCCGCTCCCATTAGAAAAAGAGGATTTTCATAGATGGTACACTCTTTTTACAAAAACGGTAGACTGCTGTTTTGAAGGCCAGCGTGCAGAATACACAAAAGAGATGGCGGGTAAAATTGCGGCTTCATTTTCATTGAGATTTAAGATGGAAGGTAAATTTGAATCACAAAACATAGAGTCATGAAATATCGTATTCATACAATTATTATCTCCTCTTTCTTTCTGATGGTTGCATCCGGTCTTGCAATCAACCATTACAGCTCTGTACAAGAGGGTGCCAGCTCCACTGAACAGACCGAAACTCTTGAACTGCCGACCATCATGCGGCTGCTGCTCTCGGATATAGACCGGATTAACGAAGGGATCTATACGAGTGACTTCAGTCTGATCGAACTCGGTGCTTCCGGGATCAATGAGCATCCGGCACTTTCCGAGGAAAGCCTTGAACTGGTTCGGGAAACGCTTGGCAGCAGAATGGAGTCCTTTGGAAAGTTCGATCACATCGTACACACCCGGGCCGACACCCTGCGGAATGCCGCACAAGAACAAAGTATGAGCCGGGTGCTTGAGAACTACAGAATCATTCAGCAAGGATGCGTTAACTGTCACACAGCATTTCAACAGGAGATCAGGAATGAGCGATTAAGACAACAGCATCAAAATAAACCATAAGACTCCTAAAATGGATACCGCCATTAATCTCGGCGAACATATCCGGCGGATCTTTACTTGGAAGGTGTCGTGAAGACCGCGAATAGCTCTATTTGAAATCTGTCATCAACCCGAATCTGAGACTATGAAACAACCGATCGTTGGGTTTCACAAAGATGAACACGACGACTGGGTTGCGGATCTTAAATGCGGCCACACACAGCATGTTCGCCATGATCCACCCTGGCAGCTTCGGCCGTGGGTTACGACGGAAGAAGGGAGAAAAACCATGCTTGGTCATATTTTGAATTGTAAAAAATGTGACCAGCAAAAAGATTCTTAAGTAGAGGGCTTTGCTAAACCTACCCTTAGCTTAGATACATGATTCTGACCATCATTTTATAGCTGAATAACGATTTGGAGATATCTCTTCGCGTGCAAAAGATCAGCGCATCAGAGTACAGGGTGACTTTTAATGGGAAATTGCAAAGCCTCAATTAGTCTGGAAAATTAATTCTGAACTCAACTGATGTTGAACGCAAAGAAATAATTTTAAGTTTTCCTGCAAACGACTGCATCACAGCTATATCCCATGAAATTTGTGTTAAAAACTTCATTTAAATTCACGGTTGGTATTTCATTTCTACTCCTGATCGGATCATCCATCGATATTCATGCTCAGTCAACAGGAACACTGACAGGTTATGTAACGGACGCTCGTTCTGGAGAGCCACTGGTTGGGGCCAATGTTGGCTTACAAGAAACGACAAAAGGTGCTTCCACGGATAGTGACGGGTTCTATGAAATCGACAATATTGAGCCGGGCACTTATATTGTTGTTGCCACTTATGTGGGTTATGAAACCCAGCGACAGAACAATATTAACGTGCGAAGTGCGGGTAACAGGAATATCAATTTTGAACTGACTCCTACAGCTGAACAGCTCGACGAAGTGGTAGTTTCTGTGTCTGAACCGTTTATCGCTCCGCCTGAAAATCCGGTCAGCTTCAGGCGCCTTTCACCCGAAGCGATCTCAACCTACCCTGCCGGAAACAGTGATATTGCCAAAGTTGTGCAATCGCTGCCGGGAGTGTCCGGCTCCGTCACAGGGTTCAGAAATGATGTGATTATTCGTGGCGGCGCTCCCAATGAAAACGTCTACTATCTGGATGGTATAGAAATTCCAACGATCAACCATTTTTCTACACAAGGTAGTGCCGGCGGTCCAGCGGGCCTGCTTAACGTATCATTTTTTGAAGGGGTGGAACTTAGCACCAGTGCATTCGGTGCATCGGCAGGAGATGCACTCTCCGGTGTGCTTCGCTTCAATCAGCGCAATGGAAACGACCGCGAATTTCGCACCAATTTTCGCGTGGGTGCCAGCGAAGCCGCTTTAACGACTGAAGGGCCGCTGTTTAAGGGTGATGCAACATCTTCCAACACCACCTTTATTGCCTCGGTTCGCCGATCCTATCTTCAGCTTCTGTTCCAGCTTATCGATCTCCCATTTCTGCCAGATTATTGGGATTATCAATACAAAATCGATCATACATTTAACTCCAGAAACCGGATCTCACTGATAGGGGTCGGATCCATCGATGATTTTCAGATTAACGTCCCGGACGATATTACCCCCGATCAGCAAGCCACCCTCGATCAGGTACCTGTGATTCAGCAGCAAACCAATACCACAGGGCTTTCATACGAGCGTCGCCTGAGTGACGGCTTCGGTGTTAGCCGTACGTCGCTGAGCCGAAGCAGTTTTTACAACGATTTCTCACGGTATCGCGACAACGAAAATCAGGAAGGCCTTTTTTCCAGAAATCAAGCTCGAGAGGTCCGTTATACCCTGAGGAACGAAACAACGTTTTTCCGTGAGCAATCAACTATCTCTGTTGGTGCATCATCACGGCTAAATACCTTCGGGAATGATTTTTTTGATGATAACACAAGTGTTTCATTTGACACTAATCTCAACTTTCTCAGTTACGGAGGGTTTGTTCAGTGGTCATCAGAGGGGCTTACAGAGCGGCTGGATTTGACCGCAGGCATTCGGTTTGACGGGAACACCTTCACCGATAGCGGCAACGAGATGTATCGCACACTTTCGCCACGGGCAGCTGTCACCGTTAACATCGATGAAGACGGGCAGTGGAAGGGAGTGCTTTCTGTCGGGCGATATTACAAAATACCGCCGCTTACCGTGCTGGGTTATAAAGAATCCGGCGATTTTGTGAATCGAGATGCACAGTACATCAGGTCGGATCACCTCACCGGTGGAATTAACTATTTTCCTCGTTCGAGCACTAAGATCTCAGTTGAAGGATTTCTGAAACTGTATGATAACTATCCTGTTTCCAACCAGGAGGAGGTCAGCCTGGCCAACCTCGGTGGCGGATTTGAGGTTCTCGGAAACGATGATATTGAGTCTGT
>DATGBT010000018.1:0-2875 GCA_035312505.1 Balneolaceae bacterium
AGTCCAATATCTGTGTTGCGCTTCCATCCCTCGGAATTTCACGTACAGCTAAGTACGCTGCATTCCTCGGGATTTTGCGCGCCTTGATCTTGAACTTTTTACTTTGCCATCTCTAAACTGACTTTTTACGAGACTGTCAAGCTTGATAAAACCAAAGGAGATAGCCAGATGAATCTATTTAAAGATAAGGTCGCTATCGTCACGGGAGGCGGGTCCGGAATCGGGAAAGCGCTGTGCGAATTGCTGGCAGGCCGGGGCGCCCACGTCGTACTTTCAGATATTAATAAGGACAGCTGTGATCAGGTGGTGGCCGAGATCAATCGCAACGGTGGAAAAGCCTATGGAGAACAACTGGATGTCACGGATTATAAGGCATTTGAGAAACATATAAAAGATGCCGCATCTAAAATGGGTAGGATAGATTATATCTTCAACAATGCGGGCATTGCCATTACCGGAGAAATCCGGGATCTCGATGTTGAAGATTGGCAGAAGGTAATGGATGTTGATTTAAACGGTGTTTTTTACGGATCCCTGGTGGCTTATAAAATTATGGTGAAACAGGGCTTCGGTCATATTGTCAACATCAGTTCCGTCGAGGGAATCATGCCGTTTCCTGCCAATGCACCGTATGTGGCGGCAAAATATGCAGTTCTCGGATTTACGCAAACCCTGTGGGTGGAAGGCGGCCATTTGGGCGTTAACGCCAGTGCTGTGTGTCCGGGTATTATACTAACGCCTATCTTTGATGTGTCTATAGCAAAAAATTTAGACCGGGAAAAAGGTTTGGCACAATACAAACCCATGTTCGACAGGTTCGGGATTCCACCGGAAAAATGCGCCGAAATTATCTTGAAGGGGGTGGCAAAAAACAAACCGATTATACCGGTGACAAAGTTTGCTGGATTCTTATGGAAGATATCCCGCTGGATGCCCATCAGGGTGATGCACGCAGTAAGAAATGACTACAACAAGTGGCGAGACAATATTCGCATTGAGGCCTGAAATGCAGGAAATAACTGGGCAAAATAAAAAACGGGGTTAACTGCAAGAGATCATGCCCGTCCGCTTTGAGAGCAGTGTGCGGGCTTGAACTTCTAAGTAACTTAACGGTTTAAGGTTTAGGGTTTAAGGTATAAGGTTCAAGGAAATCAAACTGTTATACTCATATTGGCCTTACACACACCGAAAAGTTACTTTTAGGCTCGGTCCCGGGCAGCCGGCCCGGGGGGAACACTTCCAAGGAACTCGACAATATTTACTATTATTTTAGATCGAGAAACGAAAGTGACGAGGAATCTTGATTGTTAAAGATTTCTCGCTACCGCTCGAAATGACAATGCGGACGCTTTTCAGAGTTACTTTCTGCAAAAATGGGGCGCCGGCGCAATAAATTGCTTTTTACGAAGCCATCAATTTTAAAATTTTTCATGTTATATCAATTGTAGGAATGGAAAGCAATGGATTCAAAGCTCGCCGGTCTTTTTGAAAAAATGAAGTCAAAAAACTTCTTCTGGAGTTACGCCAAGGAGATTTCACTGGATGAAATCGATTCCGCCATACTGGTGGAAACCGTGCTGAAGTACGGGGATGTTGAAGACATAAAAGTGCTATTCAACTGTTATGATAAACTCTACCTCCGAGAGGTCTGGATCAAACGCCTGGTATTTGATGATCGGTTCAGGAAATTAAATTTCTATTTGGCAAAAATTTTTTTTGATACTAATCTTGAGCGGCTTAAGCAGGAGAGAAAGGGTGATGACAGGGGAAATAAACTTAGAATGCTTGCTTCCCGGGACGCAGCAGGTACTGACAAAACTTTCGGCTGAAGCTGATTTTTTATCCGATTATGTTATTGTCGGTGGTTCTGCTCTATCCATGCGGCTGTGTCATCGGTTCAGTGAAGATTTAGATTTTTTCACATTCGCGGATAATTTTGATAAAAGTCGAATAATTGAATTTTTCCAGGGCAAAAGCTATGAGATTATAAATGATGATCGCAATCAACTGGATTTGATTTATGAAGGCGTTAAAGTTACTTTCTTTAATGCAAAGTGGAATTTTATAAAACCTGAAAAAATTTCCGGGCTAAATATTGCGGCATTGCAACAACTTGCGGGCATGAAGGTTCACACGCTCTTTTTAAGAGCAACTTACAGGGATTATTATGACCTTTACGTCTTGTCGTTTAAAATGCCTCTGGAAGAGCTTTACCGAAGTGCCCTGAGGTTTCTGGAGGGATTGAATTATAAACTTTTTTCAATGGCTTTAATATATGTGGACGACATCGCCGATGATGATATATCCCATCTGCACCCGGCATACAATGTGTCCAAACAGCAGATCAGCGAGTATTTTATTACCAGGCTGAAAGAATAGCTTCCTGCAGCGCCATTCGGCTAAACGTAGAACTGATTCCAGCAATGATGGTCTTTCCCGTATCCAGGCCAGTCCCGGAATAAGTCGCTTCTAAGTAGTGCCTGAACGAAAACCGTCTTTTTCGCCAATACCTGTGTCAGGCTCAAATTTTAATCCTCAAAATACTTCGCGTATGTCTGCGGTTAAAATTTTCGCCTTCCTTGATCTTGACAAAAAATCCTGGTTTTCGTTCGGGCACTAAGTAACTTGAAAATATATATTAATATTCCAGAAGCTTAGCCCTCTGTCATTTTGAGGAGCAAAAGCGACGAGGGATCTTGTTTGTTAAAGACTTCTCGCTGCCGCTCGAAATAACAAAATTGACAATCTCGTAAAAAGTCGATTTTGGGATGGCAAAGAAAAAAGTTCAAGATCAAGGCGCGCAAATTCCGAGGAATGCAGCGTACTTAGCTGTACGTGAAATTCCGAGGAATGCAGCGCAACACAGATATTGGAC
>DATGBT010000019.1:0-2945 GCA_035312505.1 Balneolaceae bacterium
TCAAAGCCAAGAATCTCTCCGTAAAATTCTTCTGATCTCTCAATTCTGTTCACACGAATAGTCATGTGATTAATGCCGGTCGGTTTAAAATCCATAAGGTTTTTTTAAAGTTGGTTCATTGGTTTCAGTAAAATTTACCCAAAATAACATTTTTAATTGTTTCAATTTTGATTGTCTTTACTTTGATAAATTGTTCATTTGAAGGTTTGCCCCAGTCTGAGGCATTTCAGGCTCAAAGCCCGGCTTTCATAACGGTTTGAAGCAATTCCTTTACTTATCAGCAATCAGCTGCTCTTTATAAAACTGCTGGAATAATACTCCCGTTGTGCCACCCTATTTATTTATTGGCAAGCTCATGGTGTGAAACCCAATGGATGCTTGCGACAATTTTTTAGAAAAATCGTGTATTCACAATGTTGGCAAAATCGGAGCCAAAGGTGTATGTAACGGCTATGGAACCTGAAAACTCGAAGTCTGTTGCCAATTCTCTCCTCTGCAACAGAATGTCTTCTAAGGATGTGTCGCCTGCCCTGAGTGTTAACTGATCCTGGATCATCTCCAGACCCGAAGAAAACCGGAGTGCCAGTCCTTCAAGAAGCCTGACGGAAACGCTGCCAAAAAATTCAACTCTCCGAAGTTCTACGTCGTGCAGGTAGTGCGAGCCAATGATTCCGCCGGAAACCGAACCCCACGGTTGCTGTATATCTACGGCACCCTGCAGCTGGTGATTTAAAAGATGCTGTTCGGTTTTACCAAAGATTGTCTCGTCAAAATAGTCGTACCAGGTGTAGCCTATCAGATAGCGTAGCGTAACGGCGCGGCGAGTGGCTTCGGAATAGGGCAAAAAACTGTACTCCACTCCCGGGTTCACTTCTACGCGATTTCGTGTATTCTGATCATTACGAGTTAGATAGGTGGCAAACAGGCCGGCCGACCAGTGCTGATTTATACTTTTAATCGCGTAACTGTCGATACCGTGCCGCTCAACTTCGCTTACCGCATTATCGGCATCATCCTGCTCAATCTCTACGTAATCGTAGTTAAAATAGGGTCGGAACCGAAGCTTCCACTCATCGGTAACCCTGTCTGCAAATATTCCCCACCGGGAATCAAATACCGTTCGGTTCGATTCCAGTTCAAGCTCAACAGATCCCACATACGCCTCAAACACCCAGAAATTCCAGGGATCATCTTCGGATGTGACAGAGCTTACACCCCCCTGATTTGTATCCACAGATAACGTGATCGAGTTTAGAAGTGAGGTTTGAGACAGGTATGGCATTAGTGCAGACCTGATCAGGTTATTTATCGAATCCCGGGTTTCGCTCCAGGTCTCATTACGGTCGGCTGTGTAATTCAGTTCAAGATCCAGATCTACAAATCGCCGGCGTCCAATGAACGAAATTTCATATTCGGCACCTCCCAAATTGAGTCTTGTACGAGTAACAAAAAGGTGTATATCTGCCTGTTCAGGATCGCGAACATAGTTAACAAACGGAATCTCCCGGCGAATATGTTCATCATCGCAAAACGTGCAGTCAATGAACAGGGATGGAAGTGAGTTTACAGCAGCCGGCTCATCCGTTACACCCTCTTGATTACCGTAAGATGTTTGAGCTTCTGAAACAGCAGGCACAAAAATCAAAAAAAATACAGTCCCAAAATAGATAATGCCCTTTAGACAGGTTCGTTTCTGTAAAAGATTATTCATAAACTCCTTGACTACTTAACTCCTGGTTGCCGTAGTGGTTTTATAGTTCTTCAATTTAGTTGTGTAAGATAACTTTTTTTTCTTGTAGATTTTAGCCGACGGCATCAGACAGATGTTGTAATTTGTAAACAAACCCAATTCTATTGTCTATCCTGTATATCGTTGCCACACCTATTGGAAATCTTGGTGACTTCAGTAAAAGGGCTGCTGATACTCTTCGCCAGGCCGACCATATTGCCTGTGAAGATACCCGGACATCGGGTGTACTCTTTAAAGAGTTCGGCATTGATAAACCGCTATTCTCTTTTCATCTGCACAATGAGCATCAAAAGGTTCAGCATATAATGAATATCCTGGATGGCGGACAAACGGTAGCGATTGTAAGTGATGCCGGAATGCCGGGCATTTCTGATCCCGGTTTCCTGGCCATTCGTGCGGCTCACCAAAACGGGCACACGGTTTCGGTAATCCCCGGACCCGATGCTGCCACAACTGCGCTTGTTGCGAGTGGTCTTCCCTGCGATCGCTATACATTTGAAGGATTTCTGCCTCCAAAAAAAGGACGTCAGACGAGAATTCAGGCTATTGCTGAATCAGACATTACATCGGTGATCTACGTAAGCCCACATAAGATTGTTCGTTTTCTTAATCGCCTATCGGAGTTCAGTGAACCAACTCGGTGGATCTGCATTGCCCGGGAACTCACCAAAAAGTTCGAAGAAATTGACCGTGGCCGACTTTCAGAAATTACTGAAGCTTGGGAGGCTCGAGACACCATAAAAGGTGAAATTGTCGTTGTTGTAGCTGGAAAAGAGTATGATGAATAACACCAATGAATCATACCAAAAGAAAAACCCTGAACGAACAGGCTTCTGATTAAATGAACAATTTTCGATTGCTGAATCATAAATGGGGAATGTCGCTTTTAGCATCGGCCCTTCTGGCCCTTTCATTTCCGCCGTTTAACTTATCGGTGCTACAAATTCCCGCAATTTTTCTGCTTCTGAGGGTGGCTATGCTTTCTGATGGAAATCGGCAGGCGATTTTCTACCTTTATCCGTCGTTTATTCTCTGGAATCTGTTTTCTACCTACTGGCTGATGATGGCGACTATTGCAGGCGGGGTGGCAGCCATTCTCGCAAATGCCCTGATTATGGTTGTGCCGTTTCTCATCATCAGAAAACTATTCCAACGGAATATCAATCCCTTATTTAGTGCATTGATTGCAGCCTCT
>DATGBT010000020.1:0-4050 GCA_035312505.1 Balneolaceae bacterium
GTTTTAGAGATAAGAACAATTTATAAATTAAATTACAAAACGTGTTTTTAAAAGAATTATTTTATTCTAATGGTAATAAACAATGTACTTTAGGCACAGCTGCCACAATCCGGCAGGAGGGTTTCAGAAAGAGCACCGCCTGAATTAAAAAATCAGATTCACCTGTCTGTACTGAAGTTAACATTAAAAAAAGTTGTTAGATGGCGGAAAGTCTCTAATACCCTCGATTTATTAAATGATGATGATTGATAATTGAAGGAAGCAGATGAATAAGATATATATATCATTCTTACTGGTTATTGAGAGTAAAGCAGATTTTTAGCAAAATGTATACATTGCTTAATTGTACATGCATTGAAAACAGCAATGTCTTGAGATATCCGAACCATTCCTTATAATGACGGTGGATTGTGTTGAAGTATGTCAAAGGTATCGAACAACGTTTAATTTCAGATAAAGCGTTTTAAATGGAGCATCATGAGTTGCCCCTCAGGAAAAAATCAATACTCCACAAAGTTTCTGGCAGAAACGTCTCTTATTGATATTCATATTTACAGAAATTTTCCTCCCGATCAGGGACCGCAAAATGTCTATCAGTGTGATATTTGCGGTGCATGGCATTTGACCAGTAATTCACCAAAAAGGAATGAGCGCCTGCAAGAAATGATCGACTCCGGAGAGATGCGTCGACAACAACGGGCAAGACAGTGGGAGAAATAGAACGTTATTAAGTCATTGATATCAAGAACTGGTTGGTGGAACAAAGCAGATTTAAAACATATGAATTGATAATTTTTTATCTGACTACTGTTTTGGGTCGATTTAGTGTATAAGATTGTGTTCATTGAAACTTAGTTTGATAGTACTAAGAATTGAACGGGCCGCTGATTCAATGACCAAAAATGAAAAATCCGCAAAAAAGAAATTCGGAACCTTTCTTGGGGTCTACCTGCCAAGTACACTTACCGTACTCGGGCTCATCATGTACCTGCGGTTCGGCTGGGTTGTAGGAAATCTCGGGCTATCGCTCACCGTATTTATTGTTATTCTTGCAAACGTCATTACATTCATTACGGGACTCAGTGCTGCTGCCATTGCAACCAATATAAAAGTTGGCATTGGCGGGGTTTACTATTTGATTTCCAGAAGCCTTGGCCTCGAAACGGGTGGTGCCATTGGAGTCGCTTTTTTTATCAGCCGCACGCTGAGTATTACGTTTTACGCGTTTGGGCTTTCGGAACTCATTCTCCTCTTTTGGCCAATGGAACTTTGGGGCACCATGCCCGGATATGCAATTCCGCTTTTAACAGCTATTATTATCATTCTGATTACGCTGGCCTCTGGTAAGAGCGCAGACCTTGTGTTGAAATTTCAGATTCCCATGCTGATTCTGGTAATACTTTCGATTCTGGCCCTCGTTGCGGGCGTATTCATGAATGAGCTCCGGATGCCGGAATTTTCACCTGAATTCAGAACCGTGAGTCCGGACGGTGGTCTCTGGATCGTATTTGCCGTATTTTTTCCAGGCGTAACCGGGTTTTTAGCCGGCATTGCCATGAGTGGCGACTTGAAAACTCCCGGCACATCCATCAAAAAGGGGACCATCTATTCCGTTTTTACCGGCCTCGGGGTCTACCTGCTGATTCCCATACTTCTCTCCATTTCGGCGGCAGTATCATTAGATAATATGGCTGATGAATCGTATGGCCTGCAGACATGGATTGATATTGCGTTTTTAGGGGGGGTGTTTATTTATCCTGCGGCCTGTGGTGCTATACTGTCTTCGGCAATCGGCAGCGTGTTGAGTGGACCGCGTGTTTTGCAGTCATTATCTATTGACGGGCTAGCTCCAAAATTTCTCTCGAAAGTTTCAAAAACAGGTCAGCCAACCATCGCAACCTGGATTACAGGCGCCATTGCGCTTGCGGCCGTTGCTCTTGGAGATCTGAACACTGTAGCCAAATTTGTGACCGTTTTGTTTCTTACGCTATACGTAATTATCAACCTCGTTGCGGCTATAGAACATATTGTAGCAGAGCCATCCTATCGTCCAAGCGTCAACATTCCGTGGTATGTTTCTCTTACGGGCGCTTTGGGCTCTCTTTTTGTGATGTATCTGATCAGTCTTCCTGCACTCATATTTGCTTTTCTGTTGGAAGCGGGTTTTTATATTTACTTCAAGAAAAAAGCGCTGGAACAGCAATGGGGTGATGTAAACGCAGGGATGTGGATGAAGGTCGCACGGTTTTCGCTGCTCAGAATGAATAGATATAATGTGCGCAAGCGGAACTGGCGTCCTATCATACTGCTATTTGCGAAAAATATCGAAGAGCGAATTGAACTGGTGAAACTTGCGGCTGCTTTCGGGCAAGATCGCGGAATTTTATCTGTCTCAAAGCTTGTCTTTGGTGTTAATCGGGCAGACCGTGAAGAGAGGAAAAAGATGAAAGAGGAGATGATTCGTGAGGTAAATAGCTTTGGGCTGGAGACGTTTTGCGAGGTGAATGAAGTAGAGAATCTGAACAGCGGGATTCTGAATATATCCAAAGGGCACGGTATTGCCGGTTTGAAAACCAACACCATTATGTTTGGCTGGTCCGATTCATTGAGTGACAATATCAACCAGCTTCGCATTATCCAGTCGCTTTCACGGGCAGGCAAGAATATTGTAGTAGCCAAATTTAATGACCACGAAAACTGGAAGGTCAGTAATCATACAAATATAGATATTTGGTGGGGCGGAGCCGACAATAACGGTGATTTGATGATGATACTGGCCTATATGCTCACCCTCAATCCTGAATGGAAGTATGCCAGGATCAAAATTCGTGAGGTGATCGATCGCCCCGGTCAACAGTCAGGTATAAGTGAGGCTATCACCCGATCACTTAAAGAGGCCAGGATTGATGCAGATATCGAGGTAATCATCAAAAAGGGGCGCAGCTTTCCGGAGATTTTGAAAGATTACAGCTCTGATTCTGATATTGTGATGCTTGGTTTAAAATATACTGAAGAAAGAGAAGAGAAAGAACACGCCCGGAAAGTTGATCAGCTATCAAGTGTGGGCAAAGTATGTGTATTTGTTCAAAACAACACCCTCGAAGAGGCATTTCCGGTGCTTCTGCAATCTGAAAATGGAAGCATAGACATCGATCAAAATGTTGACAACTGAAAAAACATATTAAATGATGAAGTTCAAAAGCTTCGAAGCAAATATGGGTTTTATAAATACTATGACTATCATCTTTACCGTGGAATTTGTAACGATAAAAAGGATTTAATGGCAGAACAATCCGGATTCAAGCGCGATGTGGGACTGTTTATGGCGGTGATGATCGGGATCGGTGCGATGATGGGGCCTGGAATCTTTGCACTACCCAGTGAGGTTGCCGGGTCTGCAGGCCCGCTGGGGATCCTGGCTTATCTGTTTATGGGTGGCCTGACACTGTTCACTGCCTTCAGCTACAGTGAACTCGGGGCTGCCATTCCCATTGCGGGAGGCGGGTATTCATTTACAAGCCGAACACTGCCCCGGCCTGTAGCTTTTCTGACCGGCTGGTTCTTCTGGATCGGAAATACTCTGGCCTGCTCTCTCTATGCGGTTATTTTTGCATTGACGATTAAAGTCTATTTTTTTCCAGAGGTTAGCGTTATTGCTGTTGTAGTGATAACCACATTGGTGTTTACAGCTTCAAATTTTGTAGGTCAGGCGGAAGCCCTGAAGTTTATAACCGTGATGAATATCATTGAGCTTATCATACTGATTGGGGTTGGTGTACTCGGTGCCTTTCATGTTGAACCTGCAAATCTTGAACCTTTTGCCCCGATGGGACTGGGACCCCTACTCCCAACCATGGGGCTGATATATATATCATATGTAGGGTTCGACTTGATTACGGTTGCTGCCGAAGAGATTAAAGATCCAGCCAAGAATATTCCGAGAGCTATTTTTATTACCCTTGGGACAGGTATAGCCATTTATGTACTTCTTTTGTGGGTGATGATGGGGGTTGTGAACTATACGGATCTGGCAGAAACGAGCACACCCTT
>DATGBT010000021.1:0-3190 GCA_035312505.1 Balneolaceae bacterium
CTATGATCACCGATTTAAAAGAGATTGAAAATTCTGCGCTGAATCTAAACAATAAAGATAAAGTGCGTTTGGCTGATAAATTACTGCAAAGCATTCATGGCAAGATAGACTCTGAGATTTAGCAGGCTTGGATTGATGAAGTCCAAATGAGAAAAGAGTCACTTAAATCAGGCGAAGCTTCCCTTCATTCTGCATCGGATGTCATTAATGAAGCA
This sequence comes from Balneolaceae bacterium, assembly GCA_035312505.1. GTDB lineage: Bacteria > Bacteroidota > Rhodothermia > Balneolales > Balneolaceae > Rhodohalobacter. The sequence goes on from DATGBT010000021.1 coordinate 216, forward strand.
AGAAAACGTCTTCAAAAGTGACAATTAAATTTCATTCAGAAGCCAGAAAAGAATTTTTTGAAGCTGCCGATTATTACGAAGAACAGGTAGTTGGCTTAGGTGATGTTTTTATCGATGAGGTAGAAAAAGTGTTGGATTTAATCGAACAGCAGCCAGAATCGGGAACCAGAATTACAGATTCTGAAAGAAGGTTCTTAGTTTCACGCTTTCCTTATGGAGTAATCTATTCTGTTGAAGGAGATCAAATTTTGATTTTCGCAGTCATGGCCTAAGAAGAAAACCAGGGTATTGGAAATCTCGAATATAACCAGCGGCTCAAGCAGACGAGTTGAAAGTTAGAGCAATTGGAAAATTGGTTGCCTCGCTGCTCATATCTTCAAAAAAGTATGTATTGTACTAATTCAGACATACAGAAAAACGAGAGGCAGTAGCACCGCTCGCCGCTAATAAATGCACGTTTCTTAACGATGCTGAGGCTAAGGAATCCCTGCCTTTCGTCACTTTTTTAGATCCTCAACAGTACTTATGTATCATTGCCTGGCCAGAGAATGAATACCCGATAAACGATGAGCTACGGAGTAGGAAAAAGTGGTTTCTGCTTGTCATTTCCTTTTCACCTCTAACCGAGCAAAGCATGATAAAGCATTCACTGGGTATCGATGTATCCGCCTCTTCACTAGCGTGCTGCATCAGTAGCATTGATCTGCAGCAGCAGGTAAAAGTCCTGGCCACGCGCACGTTTGCCAATTCACAATCAGGCTTTAAGTCACTGATTCATTGGACAAAAAAGCACCATAAACAGACGCACATACCTCTGGTATGCCTGCTGGAGGCTACCGGTGTGTATTACGAAAACTGTGCGTTGGCATTAACGACAGCCGGATTATATGTATCTGTGATCCTTCCCAATAAATCCAAGAAATACATGGAATCTCTGGGACTGAAGTCTAAAAACGACAAAATAGATGCCCGCGGGTTGGCCCGTATGGGAGCTGAACAGTCACTTCCCCGCTGGCAGCCCTTGAGCAATTATTTTTTCACACTTCGTACTATGACTCGTCAATTGGAGAGCCTTCAGAAAACTAAAACCAGTATTTCCAACCAATTGCATGCTGCCGAAAACAGCATTTACAAGGTTGGTATGGTTACCCGACAGCTCAAGTCGCTTATTCGTACACTTGAAAAACAAATGAAGACTCTGGAAGCAGCCATTGCCAGCCATCTTAGATCAGAAGCGCAGATGGGCGAAAAAGTCGCTCATTTGTGCAGTATTAAAGGCGTGGGGCTGACAACGGCAGCGGTGATATTGGGCGAAACCAATGGGTTTGCTTTGATAGAAAATGTAAGCCAGTTGGTGAGCTATTCTGGCTACGATGTTGTGGAGGATCAGTCGGGTAAGCGTGTGGGGAAAACAAAAATCTCCAAAAAAGGGAATTCACGTATCCGACGGGCTCTTTATTTTCCCGCCATTAGCGCAGTAGGTTGTGGCGTAAAGCCCCTGTATGAGTTGTTCCACAGAACTCATGGGAAACATCACATAAAGATGAAAAGTTACGTGGCCGTACAAAAAAAGCTGCTGATATTGATCTACACTCTGTGGAAGAAGAACGAGCCGTACAGAGAGCCTGGTCCGGAAAGTAAGTGTCTTGAAAAAACGCAGGTTATACAAACAGTCAGTGGTCAAAAAAGAAAGTTCCCCACCAATGGCAGGGAACCACAAGGTAAACTGCCACATGAAATGGCTGTTTCCTCTCAGATGGAATAAAGGTAATTATTTTAGTAACGTGATGTTGACTTTTAACACAGTACCTTAGCCACCGAACCGTTAACTGTCCTAATGCAAAAGCGATAGTAAAATTTCCTCAAGAGTTGTTGATCGTTTAGTGATTGTGTACATTTTCATAGTTAATCAAATAAATTATGAGCAAAATTTTATTAAATAGAATTACGAAAAAGCCAGATATTTGTCACGGTAAACCGACAATCCGAGGATTACGATATCCCGTTGACACAATGCTGGATTTATTAGCTTCGGATATGAGTATTGATGAAATACTGGCTGATTATCCTGATTTGGAGAGAGAAGATCTATTGGCTTGTCTTGAATATGCTGCTCAATTATCGCGAACTAAGAAATCACAAAAAGTTGCACGGTGAGAGTACTTGTCGATGCTCATCTACCTAAACGGCTTTCTGAGTTCTTATCCGCTCGTGAAATTGAGTCGAAACACACGTTGGATCTACCCAAAAAGAATGCGACTCCTGACTCTGAAATAATCAGGTTTGCAGATGATGAAAATCGAATTGTGATTTCGAAAGACAGTGATTTTCTCGATAATTACATTTTGGATGGAAGCCCAAAGAAACTGTTGATTGTTTCAACAGGCAATATCAATAATCGAAACCTGATACAACTGTTTGAAAAAAACCTGGAATCATTAAAGTCACTTTTTGAAGAAAATTCGGTGATTGAAATTGATGAAGAAGAAATCCAGGTTCACTACTAAATGCGGCCAGTTAACAATGGCTTTGTGCTGACTAGTTTTAGCTGCGAAGTCGAAAAATAAATTAATAGTCTGGCAGCACAAGCCAAGAGCCGTTAGGTGTAACCTTCAGCCAAATCAACAAATAAGTTCATACGCAATTGTCACGTTTATTATATGTTCTCATTATTGCTCTTCTTATAACTTCATGTTTTGGAACGGGATTTTTTACCTATGATACACCCGATAAGTTGGATAGGTACTTATTAGAGTTTAAAAGTGCCGCAAAAGAACGGGGATATAACCTCAATATTCCCAATCATCTTAAAGTAAAACTCGTGGATAAATTAGAGGGTCGAAATACTATACGAGGAGAGTGTATAAATGACATTCCGATGATAATACGACTCGAAAAAGACTATTGGATGCAAGCCGATTCGACGCAACGCAAAATATTACTGTTCCATGAGTTTGGTCACTGCCTTTTGAAGA
>DATGBT010000022.1:0-38269 GCA_035312505.1 Balneolaceae bacterium
CATTACATCAGGATACATATTCTGACGTGTGATGTGCTAACCTATGGAGCGGCTTAAATAAGCTGTAAACCAACATCCAAATCCGGTTGATTCTATCATTTTTCAAAGAATCAGCCGGATTTTCTTATTTCAGCTAAAAAATGCAATTATAAGAGAACGGTACCTCAACAGACTGAAAGTTTTCAAAGACCAAATGAGGCATTATGAAATTCTTAGATGTAAAGGAAGGAGTACAAACTGTTGAGAGAAGAGATCAGAAAACGAATCAAACCATGAATAAAACCCCGAAAAAGTTTCTGAACAACATTGCCCTCATAAAGATAACCGATTTTTTTGATGAGTACATAAAATTCAGCCGACATGAGGTCACGGAAATGATTCAAACCTTAGATAAAAACCGACAATTTAAATTCGAAAACCGAGAGTGTGTTGAAAGCACTCTGGAAATGAACAGCCGCTCGAAAGAACCACTTTCTGAATGTTTAAACGAGTCGGTCAACAACACTTATTACAGCCCTGACAAGCATACAGCCAAACCAAACTTTCTAAACATCTTTTTAAATCTGATTGTCAGATGGCTCCCGGGTGAAGCAAATATCCGATCAAAAGCCCCATCGAATCTGCCAATCCATTTTTAAAGAATACGAAATCGGCAGAACTCTGACAGCTTTCAGTGTAAAATCTGCAATTATGGTTTCTCTATAAACGCTTTCTGCAAATCCGACAGTGAAAACCGTTGAGGTACGGTTTTAGCAAATCATCATAATAAAATAAACACAATACTATTATGATGAACTTCAATAAATTTACGATCAAAGCCCAGGAAGCCGTACAGGCGGCACTGGAACTTGCTCAGAACGAGAATCACCAGGCGGTAGAACCGGCCCATATTTTAAAAGCACTGCTCACCGATTCAGAAAACGTCACTGTTGGCGTGCTGAAAAAGCTGGGAGTTTCAGTTCCCGGACTGATATCTGAGATCGATAAAATCATCAAACGTTTTCCCATTGTGAAGGGGGCTTCGGTTTCGGGTCAGTATCTTTCCAATCAAACCAAAGAGCTCTTTGATACTGCCCAGAAAGAGGCTGATGCTCTGTCTGACGAATACATCAGCTCAGAACACATCCTGCTTGCAGTAACACAAACAAAATCTGAAACGAGTACGCTTCTGAAGGATCGCGGAGTGTCCAAAAACCAGCTTTTAAAAATATTGAAAGAGGTTCGCGGTACTCAAAAGGCAGACGACCCCAACGCTGAAAGCCGATACCAGGCGCTTCAGAAATATGCCAGAAATCTGAATGATCTCGCAGAAAAGAACAAGCTTGATCCCGTGATTGGACGAGATCAGGAGATTCGCAGGGTGATGCAGATTCTATCCAGAAGAACAAAGAATAACCCGGTTTTGATAGGTGAACCCGGTGTGGGTAAAACTGCCATTGCCGAGGGCCTTGCATTGCGTATCGTGCGCGGTGATGTGCCCGAGGGATTAAAAACAAAACAGGTAGTTGCACTTGACATGGGTGCACTGGTTGCGGGTACTAAATTTCGGGGGGAGTTCGAGGAGCGCCTGAAAGCCGTTGTGAAGGAGGTTATGGACTCTGACGGTGAGCTGATTCTCTTTATAGATGAGATTCATACCCTGGTTGGTGCCGGCGCAACCGAAGGATCTATGGATGCCGCGAATATTCTAAAACCATCACTAGCGCGCGGTGAGCTGCACGCTATCGGTGCTACCACTCTTACAGAGTACCGCAAATATATTGAAAAAGACAAAGCCCTTGAACGCAGGTTGCAAACCGTCTTTGTGGGTGAGCCTACCATTGAAGATACAGTCTCCATTTTAAGAGGGCTGCAGGAACGCTACGAGGTACACCATGGCGTGAGAATTACCGATGCAGCTATCGTTGCAGCAGCTGAGTTGTCTCACAGATATATATCCGACAGGTTTCTGCCGGATAAAGCGATTGACCTGATTGATGAAGCGGCATCACGTTTACGCCTTCAAATCGATTCCATGCCCGAAGAGCTCGACAGTATTGAGCGGCAAATTCGTCAGCTGGAAATTGAGAGGGAGGCTCTTAAGCGCGAAAAAGATGAGGCTAAACTCAAAAGCAACGAGAAAGAGCTGGCAGATCTTGAGGAAAAAAGAAAATCGATGAGGGCTCAGTGGGATCTGGAAAAAGGACTGATCCAAAAAACACGCGAAATGAAACAGGCCATAGAAACCGCCCGGAATCAAGCCGATCGTGCTGAAAGGGAGGGGCAGTATGAAAAAGTGGCTGAGTTGCGCTACGGTACTATTTCGCAGCTCGAGAAAGATCTTGAACGTACAAAAGCCGAGCTGGATGATGTTCAGGAAGGCCGTTCACTCCTGAAAGAGCAGGTTGAAGCCGAGGAGATTGCCGATATTGTGTCGAAATGGACGGGAATTCCTGTAACCAAAATGCTTTCCAGCGAGCGTCAAAAATTATTGATGCTTGAGGAAGAACTCCACAAACGGGTGATTGGGCAGGATCAGGCAATTGAAGCCGTATCTGACGCCGTAAGACGCGCCCGTGCCGGATTGCAGGATGATCAGCGCCCTATCGGTTCGTTTATGTTTCTGGGTTCTACCGGTGTGGGTAAAACGGAGTTGGCACGGTCGCTTGCAGATTTTCTGTTTAATGACGAAGATGCCATGATTCGCATCGACATGAGTGAGTATATGGAGAAACATAGTGTAAGCCGGTTAATTGGTGCACCTCCCGGATACGTTGGATATGATGAAGGGGGCCAGCTCACTGAATCTGTTCGCAGAAAGCCCTACTCAGTGGTACTGCTGGACGAGATAGAAAAAGCACACCCAGATGCGTTCAATATTCTTTTGCAGGTGCTGGATGATGGCCGACTGACCGATAATAAAGGCGTAACGGTTGATTTTACCAACACCATAATTATCATGACCAGCAACATCGGTTCGCACCTTATTTCAGAAGAGATTGAGAAGAGCAAGGGCGAGATGGATGAAAGTACCTACAGAAAACTGCAGGACAGGCTTCTGGAGCAGCTCCGAAAGACGATACGACCCGAGTTTCTCAATCGGATCGATGATGTCGTGATCTTCCATCCGCTCGACCAGCGACATATCCGTCAAATTGTGGATATTCAGCTTCGAAGAGTCGAAAAATTACTTGGTAAAAACCGGGTGACACTTTCGGTTTCTGATGCGGTAAAAGACTGGCTTGCCGTTCGTGGATTCGATCCTGTTTATGGTGCGCGGCCGTTAAAAAGAGTGATCCAAACGCAGATTGTGAATCAGCTTGCCAAGCAGCTTATTCAGCGCGAGGATGATTCAAAAAACATGGAATTTGAAGCGACTGTATCAGATGACGATGAGAAAATAGAGTTTGCTGAAGTTTTTAATGATGTAAGTGAGTGGGCAGATTAAAATAGAGTGAAAAAGTGAAAGGTTAAAAAGACAAATGAAATAGGTTCTCAAAGAGTGTCGGGCTCCAGTCAGAGTCCGACTATTTCATAAGCAGGCCACTTTTCACTATATCTTTTTTGCGTTTTGCATTTTCCATCAGCCACAATTCATCAACCACCTTATTGTGTTCTCCATTAGAGGATAATCTAAGAGGAAATGAGCATTTTTAAACGTCATCCAACGTAAGCAGGATGGTTAAACCTGACCATAACCGTTTATTACATGGTTTGTTTGTATCTCAAGTCCTGCCTTTAAGGTCTGTAAATTTACACAGCTGTATTCTGCATGGCGAAGCAATTTCTCTATTTTTTTAGGATCGAATTCGTCCTCAGCCCGAATATCTACATTACACTGCATGGATTGAAAGCCAACGGGTACGTCCCGGTCAACCACCAGTGTACCGCGCACATCAACGTTTGCGGTCACTTCCACCTCCAGCTTTTTCAGAGTAATATGCATGCGGTTTGCAATCAAACGGATGGTCGAATCCAGGCAGGTCGCCAGTGCCGCACATAGCATATCCCCGGGATTGGGCGCATCGTGATAACCACCCACCGCGCGATGAACGCCAAACTTCCATGCTACTCCATGATCTATACTGCCCGGCTTTATGCGTCCGTGCCACGGATCATTCAGATCGTAGCCTGTGGTAATCGCCCGGTCGGTAATCATTGCGTCTTCAGGACTTTCTTTATAGTGTTCCTGTAAGGGTTGCTGTCGTTTTTGCACGGGTTCTGCGCTTTGTGATTTCATAGTATAAAGTCCATTTTAATTAAGAGTGATTAATTTATTGCTTTCTGATGGTCTAAAAAGCATTCCGTTCTACATGGATTTATTTTGGCGTTTTATTCCTTTTGCAATCACAAATTCTCCGGGAACGTCGTAGCTCTTTATGTCTCTGAAAGGCTCAATTGAATCCAGATATTCACGCTGTACTTCTTTCTTGGTCTGGTCATCAAACTTTCGATAGGCGAGGGCAACAGCCCCTCCCAAAAAAGCGGCAGTGCAGGCTTGTTCAGCATCATGGAAGTGCAAATCATAGGAAAAACGGTTGGAAGTGATCTCTTGAAACCCCGCTTTTTTGAAAGCTTCTGAAAGCAGACCACCACGTCCCAACTGAAAAAATAACGGACAAACTTCCGACTTTACCCGCCGGTCTGTGATGGGAAAAATTTCTGCCCATCCACATTTCTTTCTTTCTCCCCAAACCAAAGCCACTGCCCGTCCGCCTGGTTTTAACACCCTGAACATTTCACCCAACGCTTTTTCAGGATGAGGATAGTACATTAATCCCAATGAGCAAATGCCCAGATCGAATGTATTATTCAGAAAATCGAGGTTTTCGGCATTCATATTCTTGAGAGCGATATTTCCAATATCCCGTTGGTTTACCCTGGAACGGACTTCATCAATCATGCCCTCCGAAAGATCAATTCCTGTAACCATCCCGTCAGGTTGAATGATCTCGGCCATTGGAATGGTAACCAACCCGGTGCCACAAGAAATATCCAGTACGGTTTCGCCAGATTGCGGATCTGCTTCAGCCAAAAGACTTTCCTGGGCTGGCCAGAGTTGTTCTTGCCAGCCGGTCTCGTAGTAGGTTGAGGCTTTGTCCCAGCCATAGCGTTGTATTCGTCGCTGCAGTTCGGGTTTCATAACAATTAATGTTGAATTTTGACTCTAGAATTATTGATTGTGCATGGTTTATAATCTTAAAGTGCTGCAAGCACAGCATATACAAGGATTCCGGCACTGATAAGAATAAGCGGTGTTCCGGCAGACGAAATTTTGTATCCAATTGATTTCTCTCCGAATGCATCTTCAACACATTGAAGCCAGTTGAGCGTGAGCCCGAGGTCGAATAAGACTACACCACCAACAAAGAGTGAGGCAGCAATCGTCTCAATCCAAGATGCAAGCATTGAAAAATCAAATGCAATTGTTAAAGCCAAAAGCATGCCACCCTGAATTAGCGCTGCGAGGTGCGCAGCTAACAGGTACCGCGGTGCTCTTGAAGCTTTCTCCCGTGCCAGTGCCATCGGAATTCCAAGCAAAAAACCATAGGTTAGAATGAACATGCCTCCTATAATGAGTATTTGATTTGCGTTATCCATATAGCTTCTTTCGTTCAGGTTCGGACTTAAATGGAATCTTTGAACATGGACATATATTCGATTTCATGGTGTTATCTCTTTTGATTTGATATTAATCTCTCGTTTGAGTGGGATCGGTCGCCTAAAATCATCCAGAACGGGACTGTGGGCATCCGCTTTTTTGATCAATTCCCTGATATTGTCTTCCGAAGCCGAACTCTCGATGAAGACTTTATATCGAAGCTCTTTAAAGCCGGGTGAATCTTCACCCAACCCAAACTGTCCGCGGGCGTCAAAATCGGACTCGATATCAACCTCAATATTATCGATGGGAATCTCCAAATGTGCGGCCCATGTTGCATATCCAATTGCCAGACAACTACCGAGAGCGCCACGTTCGAGAATTCCGGGCCCCGGGCCGGCATCGTTTCCGCCCTCTGCTGTGCCTATGTCACAAATCAGTTTTTTCCCACTGGCAGTGATTTCGCAAGTGGTTCCGTCACGCACCCGGACTTTTGTAACAGCAGTACTTTGCCCGATTGAAGGCCGCTTTTCCAGGGCCTTTTTATTTCGCTGAAATGCTTTTTTGATTGTTTGTGAATCTGCCATAACTACATTCTTTTTTTATTAAAAAAGAAAGACGCGGGCGGAGTCCAACCCAATGGGCACCCGTTTTGCAACTATTTTGCTGTTTGTTGTAGAGGCTTCAACAATGCAAAATGCTTCTCCTGGATTATGTCCTGTAGCTGTGCCATTACTTTGCACGGTGAACACATCGGTGTCGCTGGAGTACCAATTCCATTCAACATTCAATTCATCATTTATTGTATCTCCAGACGCAGAGATCACGAATGCAGAAAAGTTTAACTCTTCATTAACTTCAAATGTGGCTTCCTGAGGATCGATGACAACCTCAGCGCCTTCAAGCGCCTCATCTTCAGGTTCAGTGGGGTTGTCATCATCACAACCTGTGGCCATCAGCATACCGGTTAATGCTATTATTGTGATGAGCAATACTGTAATGTGTGTGTATAGTGTATTTGAATAAATCATAATAGTTTGATCATTTCTGATTTAACCTATGTTCAATTAAACTTTTCAAGCCGGCGTGATATTCTGGTTTGTACAGAAGAAATTTTCCGGATCGTATGCAGCTTTCACCTGCTGCAGCCGTTCATAATTTCGTCCGTAGGCCGCTTGTGTCAGTGTTTCTTTTTCTTCTCCGAACCCGGCAAAGTTAATATAGACCCCTCCGGATGTCTGGTCATGAAGATTGCCCCACACTTTTCGGGTCCATGCAATCATTTCATCGTTTTTTTCGGGGTTTTGCCAGGTATTATCGATACTGATATTAAACATGGCATCACGGTTACCATAGGCGGTCGCTTCTTCGGGTACTCTTCGCATTGCGCCACCCAGGATGCGAAGTGCGAAAAGACATTGCTTCGAGGGTTTTTCAGCAGCGTGCTCCACAATTTTATCGATCACTTCGTCACTCATGGTATCAGCAAAGAGTGATTTCCAATAATAGAGTTGTCCATCCGCAAACAGCGGATCCAAATCACTTTGCATTTCTACATACGGCTGCGGGCCGCTCATATCTTCAATAGGGGTACCCATTTCCGAAACCGGTTGAAATAGTTGTTCTCCTTTATCCACAGGCCCGGCATACATTCCGGCAATAATTACTACCGGCGCCCAATGCATTTCAGCTGGCACATCCGGCAGCGGTGGCATGCCCCAGATATAGGCATCGCAGGTTACTTCTTCCGGTGCATTAAGAGCAAAGTCTCGCCATTTTCGAAGCACAGACGATGCATCCTCAAAAGGATATATGGTAAGGGCTCCATAGATTTCCGGACCAAGCGGGTACAGACGAAATTCAAAAGAGGTAACTATACCAAAATTTCCACCGCCTCCACGAATCGCCCAAAAGAGGTCTTCGTTTTCATTCTCGCTGGCAGTGATAACTCGGCCATCAGCAGTTACAACCTCAACCGAGAGTAGATTGTCGCATGAGAGTCCCCACATACGTCGTAAATAGCCCATTCCGCCGCCCAGCGTGAGGCCGGCTACACCGGTCATTGAGACTTGGCCGCCAGGGGTAACCAGTCCGTGAAGCTGTGTTTCTCTGTCGAGGTCTCCCCAATCTGCACCAGGCTGGACGCGAGCAGTACGCTCATCGGGATCAACATAAATGCCTTTCATTGAAGATAGGTCAATGACCAACCCTTTATCACAGACTGCATTACCTGCAACATTATGGCCGCCGCTTCGCACAGAAATCAGAAGATTATTCTCATGTGCAAAATTGACTGAACTAACTACATCAGATGTATTTCGGCATTGAACAATAAGAGCCGGCCGTTTATCGATTAAACCGTTCCAGACCGAACGAGCTCCCTCGTAAGTTCTACTTTGAGAAGTGATAAGATCACCACGAATGCGGGTATTCAAATCCTCCAGCTTCTCTTTTTTTAATGTTACTTTTTCTTTGTCTAAGGTGATTGCTTCTATCATTTTCAACACAGTAATATTTTTTAATTTTCGAATTGTAATTTTAATCCGGTTTTTAGTTCACAGGAAACGCGTCAACTGGTTTGTTGAATGCGATAAAAAGAATACAGGGATCGTCTGAAAGACAAGAAGCGGTGTGTGGTTTCTCCGGAGGCCCATAGGCGTACATCCCTGTTCGGATAACTTTTGGGCTTTGCCCTTTATAGTTCACTTCCATTTTACCGGATACCAGAACCATCCGTTCGGCTGAGTGGTGCCAGTGATTGGGTACGCTGGAGTTCCCCTCCATTTTAAAAAAAATATCGGCATTTGGTTTTGCGGGATTGCCCTGAAGAACAGTGATTTCACAACTATCAGGCATAAAGTCCGGGCAACTGCCCCACTGGAGCTGCTCACTTTCAGCCGTTCTGGTTAACGACATATTGTTCTGAGCCGTGATGGAATAGGGTATTATTGAGATGATAGTTGTTAGCAAAAGCAGGACACATTTAAGTTTATTCATGACACTCTTGTTTTGATTCTAAATTTGAATTGAATGGTCAAAAGCAGATATTTCTGCTTCCTGAAAGTCATGTAAAAACCTACTATATGAGAGTTTGAGTGGCAATTATTAGCAGGTCAACAATAGGTAAACAATGAGTTTTGAGAGAGGTTTTTGGCCTGAAAATCGAGCAACAAACAGCTTTATACTCAAGCTGAGGTCTTTTCAATTTCCATCATGAATTCGGTCAGGTTTTCTTCGGTCTCCATCTTTAATTTTTTTCTGAGACGGTACCGGGCGGTTTTTACACTGTTCGGCGTAATTCCCATAATGGTCGCTGTCTCCTTAATGGAAAGGTTTAATTTGGCAAGGGCAGCCAGCCGGAGTTCGTTTGGGGTTAAGGCGGGATATTCGGTTTTCAGGGCATCAAAAAAGCCGGAATGAACCTCTTCGAAGTAGTGCTGAAATTCTTCCCAGTCTTCATCCAGGTTAAAACTGTAGTCTACTATATTCTCTAATTTTTGAAGCTCTTTTCCCAATCCTCCGTTGTTGTTTTGTTTAATCTCTCCGATGTTATCCTTCAACTCTTTCATAGTCTCATTTTTTTGAACCAGGTGAAGGCTATGATTGGTAAGCGCACGATTTTTGTGCTCCAGGTCGCTCGTTAGTTGCTCTTCCTTCAGTCGTGTATTTTCCAGTTCAATACGGTTTTTTTTGATTCTTAATTTTTGCCGATTATAGATCAAAAATGTAATTATAACGATCAGCATAAGTCCTGAGAGAAGAGCATTTTGGAACAGCTGATCTTGTTCTGCCTCTTTCCGTAGCAGTGCTATTTCTTGCTCTTTCTGTTTTGAATCAAATCGGGTTTGCATTTCGGCAACTTGCCGAGCCTGTTCCCGGTTGAAAACACTATCTTTTAACGCGCTTAGTCGCTCCTGAGCTGAAGTTGCTGCTTCATAATTTCCGGTTTGTTTATAAACATCGGTTAAGATGTGAAGGGATTCGATGCCCGGTTCGAATGCTTTTGCCGGCACAGACTCAGCCAAAGCTTTTTGTGCATGATTGCCAGCATCCTCGTAATTCTCCATTTCAAAATATGTTCGCGCTAATTGATTACGGGTATCAATCATTTGATATTTTGGTGCGCCGCTTTGCTGAGATCTGAGAGCCTTTAGCAGGTAACCCTCTGCTGACTGGAAATCATTGAGATTCGAATAGATTTCGGCCATATTTTTTTGAGCCCAAATAGTTAAAGACTCATTCCCCAGACTGGATGCCAATTTGAGCGCTTTTCTGTTGGCATTTAGTGCCAGCTTGTAGGACTCGGCACTGTTATACATTGAGCTGATGTTGAGCAGAATTGTTGCCCTGGCATGGTGGCCGGGGAGATCCTCAGCCGCTTCCAGCGCCTGGTTCATGTATTCTAATCCTGCATCCAAGTCTCCTTGATCAGCATAGAGATTCCCGAGTTGGGTAGCCGTTATAGCAATTCTGCTCAAATCATTTTTCTCTAAGCTGATAGCTAGCGCCTGCTTATAGAAATCTGCACTTTCTTCTGTTTGTCTGAGCCGTTGATGGATAACACCAATGTTTAACAAAGTGTTGGAAATTCCCTCCCTATTATCAATTTTTTGTAGTAATTCATATGCCTTATAATAGTAATTGAGGGAGTTCTGATAGTCGTTCTGGCGCCTGTAGAATGCGCCTAAGTTTTCTGTTGTCAAGGCAATTTTTCGAATTTCACCAAGCTTTTTATAGAGCATATTTGCTTCTAAAAGGTGTTCTAAACCGTCTACATGTTTTCCACGTATTGAGAGCAACCGGCCCAGTTTACGATGGCTTTCCGCGAGGAAACGCTCCTGCTCCCTTTCTTCAGATAATTCAAGGGCCTTACGAGTATATTGGATTGCAGAATTAAGATCAGACCGCTGTGTTTGATCACTCAGTATATGGAGCAGTTCTATTTTTTGAAGCCCTTCAGACTGCTCCAGAAGCGATTTTAAACTATCGGTTTTTGAAGTAAACTGGGCGAATGGTGTTGTTGAGGCACAAAGTACAAGCACCAGTGAAGAAAAAGCTATGATATTGACCTCTCTCCAATACATAATGGCAGGTTTCTGAGTTCTTTGTTTGTAAAAAGAGAGGAATTTGAGTGAAAATCAAATCATCCTGTAAAAGACTCCCGAGGACCAAGATCAGTAAGGGTATCTGCATTACTTGCTGGGGCCTTCAGTTATGATCCTATTCAAAATCCTGCTTCATAAAATCAGCCTATCTTATCATCTTTTCGTGGCTATATTTCTCCAGGCTTGTGCAAATTAAATCTCAAAGAATACACAGTTTTAACGTGTTGAATGATCATAAAAAAAACAGCACTTCTCCTTACTATTATTGATGTGGTAAAAGACTGGCTTGATATTCGTGGATTGGATCCTGTTTATGGTGCAAGGTCGTTAAAACGGGTCAACAAAACGCAGATTGTAAATCAGCTTATGCAGCGTGAGGATGATTCAAAAAACATGGAATTTGAAGCGACTGTATCAGATGACGGTGAGAAAATAGAGTTTGCTGAAGTTTTTAATGATGTAAGTGAGTGGGCAGATTAAAGAAACCCACGAAAAAATTGCTAACCATAATTGAGCCCTGTTTCTCACGAGAAGCAGGGCATTTATTTAATCTTTTTTGGATAATTAGCATATTTAAAATCACCGATATTTTGAAGTTGGTCCGAGTGATATTTTCAGAAAAATTGAGAAGCGTGTTGATGAGTATAAGTTGTTAGGATAGGGCGGTGGGAGCCTGCGAAATTTATCAGTTAATCAGGAATTCTCTAACATCATATACAAATAAATACACTCGAATAAAATATTGATAATTAATAAGTTATGCTATAAAAGCGCTTCCAGAAAGTAGTTGTTATTAAGATCGAGAATAAATAACATTATTCTTGAATAATAATAGACGAAAAGGTTGAATATTAAAGGGTAATTTATATTTCGTTCATCTAAATTTCGTAATTATATTGGTATCTAAGTCAATGTAAATCAGGAACAAAAATATCGAATATGAAAAATTCACAACTCGATTTGACAGCACATGAAATAGAAGTAAAAAAAGTGTTGAGAAACCCGTCTCCGGCTAAATTTTACGAAGAAGCCATTAAACATGATCCCGGTTCAGCTATGAGCGACAATGGTGCATTGATCGTTCGTTCCGGTAAACGAACCGGACGTAGTCCGGCGGATAAGCGGGTGGTTAAAACGGATGATATTGAGAATGAAGTATGGTGGGGAGACATCAACATTGCTCTCGATGAACACACCTATGATATTAACCATAAACGGGCTACCGACTACCTTAATACGCGCGATAAACTTTACGTGATTGACGGATTTGCCGGATGGGATTCCGAATATCGAATCAAGGTTCGGATTATTGCTGAACGGCCTTACCACGGATTGTTCATGCAGAATATGTTGATCCGGCCCACAAAAGAAGAGCTCGAGAATTTTGGAGAACCAGATTTTGTCGTGTATAACGCAGGCAAATTTCCTGCAAACCAGTTTACCGAAGGCATGACATCAGACGCCAGTGTGGATGTAAACTTCAAAAAACGGGAAATGGTCATTTTGGGTACCGAATATGCGGGCGAAATGAAGAAGGGAATCTTTACCGTGATGCACTACCTGATGCCCAAAAAGAATGTGCTTTCCATGCACTGCTCAGCAAACGAAGGGGATGATCCCAGCGATGTGGCTCTCTTCTTTGGACTCTCCGGCACAGGGAAAACAACGCTGTCGGCATCTCAGGACCGCAAACTGATTGGTGATGATGAGCACTGCTGGAGCGACAAAGGGGTATTTAACATCGAGGGCGGATGCTATGCCAAAACGATCGATCTTTCTGCTGAAAAAGAACCTGAAATTTTCGAAGCGATTAAATTTGGAACGGTACTCGAGAATGTTGGATACGACAAAGATACTCGAAAGGTTGATTATACCGATGTATCCATCACGCAGAATACGCGTGCATCCTATCCTATCGAATATATCTCAAACGCAAAAATTCCATGTGAAGCCGGTCACCCTAAAAACGTGATTTTCCTCACATACGACGCATTTGGCGTACTGCCACCGGTAAGTAAACTTACTCCGGAACAGGCTATGTACCATTTCATCAGCGGCTATACTGCGAAAGTAGCCGGTACTGAGGTGGGTGTTACCGAGCCTAAGGCAACATTTTCAGCTTGCTTTGGTGCGGCATTTCTTGTTTGGCCACCCGCCAAATATGCAGAAATGCTTGCCGAAAAAATGAAGAAACATAATGCAAAAGCCTGGCTGGTGAACACCGGTTTAACAGGCGGTGCTTATGGAACGGGAAGCCGTATTGATCTGAAGAGTACCCGTGCGATTATCAACGCGATCCATGCCGGCGAGCTTGACGACGTTGAAACCGTAGGAGATGACGTGTTCGGAGTGCAAATTCCAACGAGCTGCCCCAATGTTGATTCCAACATCCTGGTACCCAAAAATACATGGGATGACGACTCAGCTTACGAAGCACAAGCAAAGAAACTCGGAAAACTCTTTAACGAGAACTTCGAGAAGTATAAAAAAGAGAGCAGCGATGCGATTATTGGAGCAGGCCCTAAAGTGTAGCAGTCCTGCTTAGATAGGTAGTGTAATGAACAAAAGCCGGCCGGAACTTTTTCGGCCGGCTTTATTTAATTCAACTCTTCAGGATTTAACCCTTTCAACTCTTCTTTTACAAATTCACGACCTTTTCGTATAAGCTCTCCGTCGAAATAGACATCGGCACCAATACACACCAGATCCCAATGAATATCACTTTCATTTCCGTTGGGGGCAATTTCATAGTCGTTTCCCAGTGTAAGATGGTTAGAGCCGGTAATTTTTTCATCAAACAGAATATCGTACATCGGTTCTGTGATCACTGGATTGAGCCCGAAACTGAATTCACCAAATCGTTTGGCTCCTTCATCAGTATCCAGAATCTCCTCGAGCGCTGTGTTGTTCGACGAATCGAAATCAACAACCACGCCCTCATTCACCGTTAGCTTTACGAACTCAAACGGTTTTCCCTGGTACACTGAAGGTGCATATGTAATGTGGCCGTTTACGGAGTCGAGAACAGGGGAGGAGAAGAGCTCACCATCGGGAATATTGCGCTTGCCGAAACAGGGAATCCAGTTCTGGCCCTTTACCGAAAAAGAGATGTCGGTCCCCTGGCCCTTCAAATGAATCATGTCTGTTTTTCTTAGCAACTCTTCAAGTGGTTTCATCGCCTCTTCGAGCTTGTCGTAATCGAACAGACAGGCATCGTAATAAAACTGTCTGAACCTCTCGGTTGGCATTTTGGCATTCATGGCAAAAGCGGCTGATGGATATCTCAGCACGGCCCACTTGGTGTTATTGACGCGCTCATTAAAATGGACAGGGTTTAAAAATTTCTGTGAATAGGCTTTATTCGCTTCTTTGGATACGTCTGAATTTTCATAAATATTCTCAGCCCCGCGAATGCCAATAAAGGCGTCCATCTTCTTCATAAGGGGAAGCTGATCGGTGTCGGACTGATTTTTCCAGAAGATGTCATCCCCGTGTTCGAGCAGAATGCGGTTGATTTCGGGATCTTCAATTTTGATAAACGGATGTGCGTCCATGTTACGGGCTTCTTCTGCCAGTGCACGTATCAGCCCGATTCCGTTCAAACCTATGAGCTGTAGCATCACGTTTTCGCCTTTTTCCAGTTCTACGCTGTGTGTAAGTAGTTTTTTAGCAAGTTGTTTGTCTTCGGTTGTGTACATAATTCTGGAGTTATTCTAATTATTTAAATCAATAATGGAGTCGCAAAGGTCAAGTTCGTACGTCTGATTAGATGCCAGTATGAGTAATCTTTTTCGATTGCGAAATTCGTTGACCAAATCATTCACAACTACGCGTCCTTTTTCATCCAGGTTTGAGCCCGGCTCATCCAGGAACAGGATGTCGGGTTGATGAACTATAGCCGCAGCAATACGGGCTCTCTGCTGCTGTCCCGTGGAAAGAGAGCCGAAGAGAGAGTTTTTAAAAGGGTTTGCACCGGTTCTTTGAAGTACATCATCGATCTGGCCGCGGTCATTTTCGTTTCTCACATCAAACAAAAACGAGAGGTTTTCAGTAACGGTTAGCTCTTCATACAGACTGATATATGGGGCGGCATATCCCAGTCTTTTTTTGAGCTCTTCCTGGGTCATTTCATGCTCATTACCGTTCACCCAGGTAACCATACCTGAGGTAGGTTTCAGCAACCCTGCGATGCATTTCAAAAGAGTCGATTTTCCGGCTCCATTACGACCTGCTATACCAACAACCGACGACGCTGCTGCGAATGAGAGATCTTTAAAAACCGTGTGTTTTCCATAAGATTTTGATAATTGGTGTGCTTCAACCCTTGCCATACAAAAAAAATTGTCTCTAAATCAAAAAAAAGAGTAAATGTTGCGAACTCTGTTTTCTAAGATAATTGAAATCAATTAACTTATTAATAGAAAACTTTTTACTAACTAAATAATATCATCTCAGGATTGTAAATGATGGATTTTAATATTCGTGAACTTGCGGATTCGTTCTCAAAATTACTGCCCCATGATAAAGAAAAACTTAAACTGAGTGATATTGAATCTTCGGGAATTCCTTTTTTGGTTCGTAAACGAATCACTCAGATTGTCCGGGAAAAATTTGCTCATTCAATCGGACTGCCCGAGTCGAAATGGGCTGACCTCCACTCTTCCAAGGCGAATGCCATTTGGAATAGCTACCTGCAGCAAATGACGGATCTTCTTGAAATTCCTCAAGATAATGTAAATGAGGTGCTTCATGATGCAGTAGAGTTTTCACTTAAGCTTGCTGTGCAGCCCCGTAAAACAATAGTTAAGACGCTGTTTGAGGATAGAGATACTATATCGAAAGGTGATGTAGACATGATGATGGACCAGTTTGTTGCAAACAACCATCTAGCATTTGCACTGGGCCGCTATATGGAGAAAAAGAATAAAGACACACTTGGAATTGATGAAGCCAGGCAAGTGCTGAAAAAAGTGGATGAAAAACTCACGGAGTCTCATAACTCGCTGGACTGGATGGAAGCTGTGAAGCCCATTTTTAACGTAGCCGGGCCGCTTGTTTCATCAGATTATATACGGGTCTTTTTTGAGGAGAAAGAGATGCCTCGTGTTGCCCGTAAATATGATATGATGGAGACCGAAATCAGCGAAACCGATTTTGTAGAAATAATGAGCTCAGCAGATCTGCTTGACCTAAGCGGATTTGAAGAAGATCAGCCCGCACTTTTTGCATCTGAGGATGAAGATATCATAGAAAATGAGCAGGTCGAAACCGATGAGGTTGACGAGCAAAGGAATGATGTCGAAGAGCAAACGGACAGTTCATTGAGCGAAATTTCTATGGACCGGGACGAAGCAGAAGAAGATGAAGTGTTCCCTGAAGAATTGGATGATGAAACAGAGAGGGCCACTTTACAACAGGAGCAGCAGGATCCGTATTTACTGGAGCTTTTCCGGGAGGACGATACGGCACATTCAGATGAGAATGATCCTGAAGTTCAAAATGACGGTGATAAGGATGCAGAGGCAGTAGAACCTTCAGTAGAACTTGAAACAAAGAACGACAGTAAACCCTCCAATAAAGAAGTGGAGGCTATTGGTGATACTGAAGAGGAAGAGAGTGTTTCAATAGAAGAGCCGGAAGGGGATGCGACTGACCTAACTGATTTTGAAGAGGGTAAGCTTGAAGATAGCGAAGACATTTCGATGGATGAAGACAGAAATGATCTGCAAGCAGAGATGCCCCGAGAGAAGGAGTTTAATTCTGATGAGGATGAGCCACTCGTGGAGTGGGAAGATGATGAGGAAGAAATTGAAGAGGGGTCCCTTCTGGATCAGTTTATGGATCCCGATGAAGAGCCCGATGAGGAGTTACAGGAAGAGAGTGAAACTAAGGTAACCTCAATTTACGATGAGCTGAACCTTTCACCTGTTGAAGAGGATGAAGCTGACGAAGAAACTGATCTGACAACAGATTTAGAACTGGATGATGAGCTGGATGAAATAGAATTTAAAGATGAAATTCCGTTTGAACCGAATGATCGCTTAGAGGACGTACCCGGCGACCAAACAGATAGTAAAGAATCGTGGTATGAGGAGGGCCCGGATTTAGCTGAAGTTGATGATAAAGCTGAAGCTGAAGATGAAGATGAAGATGAAGATGTGCCGATGTGGAAATCCTTTTTGGAGCGCGAGAACCCCGATGATGAGCCTTCATTTTATTTTGATGAGGGCTCTGATGAGGATTTAGAAGAACAGCCCTCCTTCTATAGTGATGAGGATGAGATAAATGAAACGCCAATCATTAATATTTCGGATGGGGCAACCGAAATTGATGATGAAATCGAACATCTTTCGAAGTGGCTTGCCCCGGATCGAGACCGTTTTCTCCACTCAATTTTTAATGACTCGAAACTGGCCTGGGAGCAGGCACTAATTGACCTTACAGTCTTTGATGAGTGGAAAAGCGCATCTAAGTACCTGGAAAATGAAATTTTTAACAAAAACCGAATCGACATTTATAGTGAGGTTGCAGTAGATTTTACAGATTATCTGCACTCTTACTTTATGGAGTACAAATCTTAACGATGAGAGATATATATGACTGAGAATAAAAAAGTAGAAAGGCTGCAAGAATTAAGAAAACAAGCATTGAAAGGTGGTGGTGAAAAACGAATAGCCCGCCAGCACGAAAAAGGGAAACTAACGGCAAGAGAACGAATAGATCTCTTGGTTGACAAGGATAGTTTTGAAGAGATCGATGCTTTTGTAACTCACAGAAGTTCCGCTTTTGGGCTTGAGAATCAGAAAGTTAAGGGTGATGGCGTGGTTACCGGATTTGCAAAAATTGAAGGCCGCCCTGTTTATCTATTCAGCCAGGACTTTACCGTTTTTGGGGGGTCACTTTCTGAAACACACGCAGAGAAGATATGTAAAATCATGGATATGGCTATGAAAAATGGTGTTCCTGTGATTGGCTTGAACGACTCGGGTGGTGCACGTATACAGGAAGGAGTAAGCTCACTTGGCGGTTACGCTGAAGTATTCTGGAGAAATTCCATGGCATCTGGTGTGGTACCCCAGATATCAGCCGTAATGGGTCCCTGTGCCGGAGGTGCGGTTTACAGCCCGGCGCTTACAGATTTTGTGTACATGGTTAAGAATACAAGCTATATGTTTGTAACCGGCCCTAATGTTGTAAAAACCGTTACCCATGAAGAAGTAAGCTCGGAAGAGTTGGGCGGTGCAACGGCACACGGCACGAAATCGGGCGTTGCTCATTTTGCCACAGAAAACGATGCCGACTGTCTTAAAAAAATTCGCGCACTCATGACCTATATCCCACAAAATTGTGAGGAGAAGGTGCCTGCACAGCCATCCAGAGAGCCCGACAATGGCAAAGCAGCAAAATTGGACGACCTCGTTCCCATGAATCCCAATAAGCCTTACGACATCAAAGATGCCATTGCGGGCGTTATGGATAAGGATTCGTTTTATGAGGTACACGAAAATTACGCTGATAACATTGTGGTAGGCTTTGCCCGTTTAGACGGCAGAACCGTTGGAATTGTGGCTAATCAGCCGCTCTCTTTGGCTGGTGTACTCGATATTGATGCATCACTGAAGGGCGCACGATTTGTGCGGTTTTGCGACTCGTTTAATATCCCGCTTGTAGTTTTTGAAGATGTACCCGGATTCTTGCCGGGCACGGACCAGGAATGGGGCGGAATTATTAAACATGGAGCCAAGCTCCTTTATGCTTTCTGTGAAGCAACCGTACCCAAAATGACGGTGATTACCCGAAAAGCGTATGGTGGAGCCTACGATGTGATGAACTCTAAACACATACGGGCCGATTACAACGTAGCCTGGCCAACTTCAGAAATTGCAGTGATGGGAACCAAAGGCGCCGTGGAAATCATCTTCAGAAGAGAAATTACCGCAGCAGACGATCCCGAAGCGAAACAAAAAGAGCTCGAGGATGAGTATAACAAAGAGTTTGCCCATCCTTACAGAGCGGCCGCACGTGGATTTATTGATGATGTAATTCTTCCATCAGAAACCCGGAAAAAACTGATCCGAGCTTTTGAGCTCTGCGAAAATAAGGTAGACACAGTACCGAAGAAGAAACACGATAACCTTCCACTGTAGACGTTTATAGCAGCCGTGGCATCGCACCGTTCTGGTGTGATGCCACGTTTTTATTGTGGATAGCTGCCGCCTATGTAGCTTCTAAGCTCGTTAATCTCTACTTTTTGTTTGTCAATAACCGATTTTACAACATCACCTATAGAGATAACACCCTGTAACTGGCCTTCATCCAAAACGGGAAGGTGTCTTATCTTTTTAATGGTCATCAGCTTCATGCAAAGCTGTACATCATCACTGCTGTTAACACAAAAAACCTGGGCGCTCATAATGTCTTTAACAGGTGTGTTTTTAGACTGGCGACCCTGCAGAATTACTTTGTCCCGGTAATCCCTTTCAGATAGAATACCGACAAGTTTATCATCGTCTAAAACAAGCAGGGCACCTATTTTTAGTTCAGACATTTTTTTAATGGCATCGTACACCATTTCATCGGGGCTGGTAGAGTAAATTGCGGAACCTTTATTTCGAAGTATTTCTTTAACCTTCATGGCAGTAAGTGTTTGATTGATGGGAGATTGTATATTCATTAAACTATTTTTTTATGACATTTAAAAGAGATTAACTTACCTGGCCCCAAATGAGTATGATTATGGACAAAAAAACGTGTTCGACCTGACAGTAGAAAAAGAAAAAACAGAGAAATAGTATGGATTTATTTAAGGATGAAAGCGAAAATGAGGGATTGGGACGCGCGGAGGAGTCCGCTGCGAACCAGCCGCTGGCAACACGAATGAGGCCCCGGTCACTTGAAGAGTTTGAGGGACAGGAGCACCTGGTAGGAGAAGGGAAAATGCTGCACCGCATGATTACAAGCGGTGTTATCGGGTCACTGATATTATATGGCCCACCAAGTTCTGGGAAAACCACACTGGCTCATGTTCTGTCAAGAGAAATTGATGCTCGTTTTGAGGTGATAAATGCCGTACTTGACGGACTCAAAGATTTACGGAATGTGGTGGCAAAAGCCGAACATCAGAAAAAAGTCAATGGCAAAAAAACGATTCTATTTGTAGATGAAATTCACAGGTGGAATAAGTCGCAGCAGGATGCACTCCTGCCTCACCTTGAATCGGGCATTATTACACTGGTGGGGGCAACCACCGAGAACCCCTTTTACTCCCTGGTAAGTCCTCTGCTTTCGCGCTGCCAGTTGTTCGAACTTTATCCGCTTACAAAAGAGAATGTGGAACAGATGATTGGTGCTGCTTTGCTTGATGAAAAACGCGGGTTGGGATATATGAACATCGAATTGGAGAAGGATGCGAAAAACCATCTCGCAGAGTATGCAGGGGGAGATATCAGAAATGCACTTAATGCGCTCGAAGTTGCGGCTCTTTCTACTCCAAAAAGCAAATCAGGCGTGGTTCATATTACGCTGGATATTGCCAAACAGTCGATACAGAAGCGAAGTGTGCGATACGACCGAACCGGAGATGAGCATTATCACTATGCATCTGCCTTTATAAAATCGATGAGGGGATCAGATGTGGATGCTGCACTGTATTGGATGAACGCCATGCTGGAGGGAGGGGAAGATCCAAATTTCATATTTCGACGTATGCTTATATTCGCTTCCGAGGATGTTGGCATGGCAGACCCATACGCACTCACGGTAGTTCATGCTGCACAGGAGTCTTTTTTAAAAACAGGGATGCCCGAGGGCTTTTACTTCCTGGCACATGCCTCTATTTTTCTGGCTTTAAGTATGAAAAGTAACAGCACGAAAGCCATTTTTGAGATAAACAGCGAAATAAAAAAGAGAGGAATAAAAGACGTTCCAAACCATCTAAGGGACAAAACCGCCAATAAGCTTTCATCCAGGTACCTGGATATTAAAAATGCTTCGGATAACTACAAGTATCCTCACGACTATCCATCACATTGGGTGGAACAGCAATATCTTCCTGATGAGCTGAAAAACAGAAGCTGGTACAGTGGCGGATCGGAAGGCAGAGAACCAAAGCTGATTGAGCGGTTGCACAAAATACGGTCGAAAGGAAAGTAATTACCCTGGCGCATAAAAAAAGAGAGCCCGGAATATTCAATTCCGGGCTTACGATTATTGGAGCTATTGCTCGATGTCTACCATAACATGAGCTCTTTAAAAGTCGATTAAAGAATACGAATGTGTACACATAAAAACAAATTAATTTAACTTAATTATAATATATTCATTAATAATTCAGTTAAAACATATAAAAAAGCGCTTTTTTTAAACTAAAGAGTCATTTTGATACATTTAAATTTCTGTTTCAAGTAAGTAAAAAACTGAATGGTAGGTCTACAGGTTTCGTTGTTCAGCTAAACAAAAAAAATTTTATATGAAAATTCACATTTTATCTTCAACCGACAGGCATGGTTCCAATGCCTTAAAGGTGTCGAAATATGCGGCTGGCTTTCTTAGAAAAAAAGCTGATATCAAACTTTTTTCTCTCATGGACTACCCTTTAGATGAGTTGAAAGGAGTGAGTTACGGAGATGCACCGGATAGTGTTGAGCAATTTAACAATGAATTTCTGGATGCAGACGGATTTTTGTTTGTAATTCCGGAATATAATGGCGGTTTTCCCGGAATATTGAAGTTCTTTTGGGACTATCTGCCTTTTCCGGAGGCAATGAGCCATAAGCCGGTAAGTTTGATAGGAGAGGCTGCAGGAGCATTTGGAGCCCTTCGTCCTGTTGAGCAGTTTGAACAGCTTTTAATATATAGAAAAGCGTATGTATATCCTGAACGGATGTTTATCCAGCGAGTTAATGATGCGTTCGACCCGGATAAAGGGCTTAAAGAAGAGACACCACAAAAACTGTTGATGAAGCAGCTGGATGAGTTTCCCGACTTCGTTCAAAAATTAAAAGAAAAGTTAGTTGAGGCGTAACATATAACCCACACCATGTAGTGTAACCAAATATTTCGGATCATCAGGGTTTAACTCGATTTTTGCCCTCAGTTTGGAAATATGCACGTCGACTGTACGGGTATTTGTACTGAATTCATACCTCCATACTTTTTGGAGCAGATCGTCCCTTGAAATGGGGCGATTCGCGTTGGACAATAAATACTCGATGATTTCAACTTCACGTGTTGATAGCTCCTCAACCACATCATTTGGTTTATACACTTTAGAGTCTACGAGATCGATCTTTACCTCGCCAAGTTTTAAAACTTCCGTTGGACCCGACTTTGAATAGGCATTGGCTCTGCGTAGACGCGCTTTAATTCGTGCCAATAGTTCTTTTACGCCAAATGGCTTGGTCATGTAATCGTCGGCACCAATATTTAAACCCGTTACTTTGTCGATTTCCTGGTCGCGGGCCGTTAGCATAATAATTGGGAAAGAGTATTTCAGTTCTCGCACCTTTTTACAAATATCGTAGCCGCTTACATTTGGCAGCATAAGATCGAGAATCATCAGGTCGGGATCATATTCTGTTACGGTGTCAACCGCATCACTGCCGTCAGTAACAACTTCCACGTCGTAATTTTCTGCTTCGAGAGTATCTTTTAATGTAAAAACCAGGCTGGGTTCATCTTCAACAATTAAAATTTTCTTTGCTTTATCATCCATAAGTTTCGAGTGTTACCTCTGCAATTTTTTTAGAATCGTCCGTTTGCTGTATTACGTTTTCTTTTTGATGTCGATTGAAAAGTGCATGAAACTCAATAGTAAACTCAGATCCCTTTCCTGGCTCACTGTTTACTGATATTGTCCCACCGTTCAGAAGTACCATATTTTTCACAATAGATAGCCCCAGGCCGTGGCCTTTTGTCTGTGCCGTCATGGAGTTTTCAACCCTGTAAAATTTATTGAAAATATTTTTCTGTGCTTTTTTGGGAATTCCCTGCCCCTTATCGGATACCGAAAGAAAAACAGACTTTTTGCCAGAATAAACACGAACGGTAATCTCCTTCTTGTCCCAGCTGTATTTAATACTGTTTTCTAACAAGTTGCCAAGAATCGTTTCAAAATGGTCCCGGTCTATCATTACTGGTGGTAGCTCCCGGCTTGCATCTACCTGTAGCTGAAATCCCTGACTTTCAATGAATTCGCGTTTAGAATCGATAAAGTGATGAACCAGCTCGTTAATCTGGCATGGAGCCTGCTTTGCCATGGTTTTATTAGAATCAGATTTGGCAACATCCAGTAGCTTATCGATCATTTTGCGAAGGCGAATAGCTTCATTGTATATATGATCACCGTAATTTTTTAGTCGTTCTCCCTCAGCTACACGCCCATCTGAGATGTTTTCCCCTGCGGCCTGCATAAGAGCGAGAGGTGTTTTAAGCTCGTGCGTGACATTAGCAAGAAAGCCAGCCTGTCTCTCCGCAAATTCACGTTCTTTTTGAGCATTGATAAACATAAAAACAAGGGCACCAAACAGGATGAATACCGCAAATCCGAGCACAAGAAGGTTACGGTTGAGAGATGCACTTGTAGCTGATATAAATGGTGATTCAATAAATGAAGCCTGTATGATCCAGTTATCGAGCAAATCTGGGAAGCGTTGATAGATATCAACATTATCTCTGTTATACGCGATTTCGCTGTTGTTGGTGAGCAGAATTTCACCCATAATCCAGTTTCTTATCCAGACGACCATACCGGCTTCAGCAGAATTGCCAAAATCCTCAGCGAGCATCGGTTTCAGTACGCCGTTCAGAAGATAATCCTGGTCGATGATAAACGTAACATGGCCGAGAACAGTGTCGTGATCCGGATTAATAAGCGCGAGTGTCATGGTTCTGTGCGAGTCGAAAATGGTGCGATTATTCCAGTTATAGTTCGCAAGATCCACCGTATTCATTCTCGATTTTGAAAGACCAAAACCATCACAAACCTCTTTTGGGGAGCTGTTGGTCATGGAGAACAGTTCCGATTCCGGATCGAATTTATAGAGCGGATAGTCCGGCTTAAAGCAGCCTTTCATGTGATCGGGAGTGTAATAGATATCAGTAAAGAGGGAATCGCCTATAGCCTCATTCAAAACAGAATTGAAGTGCTCGGGGAATGCTCCGTAGGTATTCCAGGAGAGTTCAATTTCATTCATGTCCAGATTTCTGATGCCTCTGAACGGCTGATAAAACCGAAACCGCACTTTTTGGGAAAACTCCTCAAGCTGAATTTTGCGGTTTTCTTTTGCAGCCTCAACGGTCGACTCCTGAAGCGCATAGAGCGAATAGATATTTAAAACAGTTAGTGCAACGACAGCCAGCAGTCCCAGGCCCAGGAAGAACCAGCGAAGAGTATTGCTCTTTTTGATTTTATGAAATGCCTTCATAGCGTTGCGTAACGGTTATGGAGTATATCGTTAAAGTGTAATAAAAAATTTATCAACTTGATCTTAAAATATGCAAAAGATGGCAGAGTTTAATACATCGGTTTATCGCTCCCAGTCGTTGTTTCTGCGATCCACATCGGGAAACAGAAATTCAGGATCTATTACAGCTGATTCTATTGTACTTCCGGTTGTGAGTATTAGTTTATGTGTCCTTTCTCCGCTAAGCCAAATATCTTCTTCAAGACGCCTTTCTATTACTGTACCGTCTTCCAGAACAATTTCAAGCAATACAGGCATGGGTACATTACCAATATCTTCGATTTCAATAACGGTTTCACCGTCCTGCTCGTATACATCGGCAATACTTTGGTCGAGTGCCCAGGTCTCATAGTACCAGGATCTCCAGAACCAGGACAAGTCGCGGCCCGAAACATCTTCAAACGTATTGAAAATATCCCATGGATAGGGATGTTTGTAGGCCCACCTTTCCATGAGTGTGTCATAGGCCTCCCGAAATGTCTCTTCCCCGAGAATGGTGCGTAGCGCGTAAAGAACGGAAGCCGGCTTCGAATAGGAAGCAACGCCATATGCAGGCCCGGGGTAGTGATAATCGGACCAGCGCATCATTTCACCCTCAGCATCGGTACCGGCAATTTGCAGGTAGCCGGAAAAAGAATCAGTCCGGTCGAATCGCTCACTGCCGTAATAGTCGATATTCGCTTCGTTAGTGTGAAAGGTAGTAAACCCTTCATCAATCCAGGTGTAGCGACGCTCGTTGGTGCTTAGAATCATGGGTATCCACATGTGTGCGATTTCATGAGCAGTAACACCGTAGAGCCGAACAGCCCCGGCACCGTTGTAATCTCCAATTACCGTCATCATAGGGAATTCCATACCGCCACCGATAATTTCTGCACCTTCAACGGAGGTCATGTGAGGCCATGGATAAGGGATTCCGGTATAGTCGGAGAGAAAGGTAACAGAGTGCTGGCCATATTCAACCTGCGACTGCCAAAGCGGTGCCGTTTCCCTGTAAAATGAATGGATGTGGCTATAATCTACTTCACCGTCGCCATCGAGGTCTCCGACCGGGGTTCGTGCTGCATCCCATTGTGATTCAAGAGTAGCGCTAAAGGCAACATCCCTAACCTGCTCTGCCCTGAATTTCCAGGTCAGCTTACCATTTTCGCTTTCAAGGGTAGCTTTGCCCAAATCATCAAAACCGGCAACAGTTACGGGCTCGTTGCTGCTCACAGCGGTTCGGTACTGCTCAAAAGTTAGTGGAGAAAGTGTCTCTTCAGGGTTCAGGAATTCTCCGGTACTCATTACAAGCCAGCCCTCGGGCAAAGTAATTGAGATATCATAATCAGCAAAACCGTAATAGAATTCTGCATTGCCCACAAACGAATCATTAAACCAGTCGTACACGTCATCCAAAACACTTACGTGAGGATACCAGTAGGCAATATAGTAGAGATTTCCGCGGCTTCGTCCCATTCGTCCCGATGCACCCCGCTCGGGGATCTCAAAATTCCAGTCGATAGATAAGTTTAACGTCTCCCCGGATGCAACACTCTCTTCAGGAAAGATATAAAGGCTAGTTCCATTCACGAGATATCCACTTGCATTTTGGGTCCAACGCTGGCGAAAAGTAATTTCATTAAATTCTTTACCCTCAACGATAATGGAGGTTAGGTTCATGCCGCCTGTAATTTCGGTGACCTCCATTTTGGGAGTTCCCTCTTTATGCAGGTTCTGGGCGAGTTCCAGAACAACTACCTGCTGAGATGATGGAGAATTATTGGTAAAGGATATATCTCCGGAACCATAAAGAATATGATTTTCGGGATCAATTTCTGCAGTGAGCGAATACGACGACTCATTTTGCCAATAGTTTTCTCCCGGCTCACCGGTTTCAGTGCGGGTGCCGCGTTCAACGGCTCTATCCCATACATCGGGGATATCAAGCGGATAGGGGATTGGGCGCTCCGGATTTATAGCTTCGTTTTCAGCAGAAACCTGCTGTTGGGGCTTCTCGGCAACTTGCTCGGCAGTTGAACACGAGACCATTAATACCCCGAAAAGAGTAAGAATAAGCAGATGGTGAAGTGATTTAAGCATAGGAGTGAAGTCTGTTTGAAAAAATAGCATGAGTATTTTTGAAAACTATTAAAACTATGTGAATATAAGGTGATTCGAAGAGTGATTTTTGTAACGAAATAAAGCCGAGCTGCAATCTGTAATCAATTGCAGCAGCAGAACATATTTTTTTTAACAGATGAACTTGATTCTTGAATTTGTGTCGCGAAATGACCATTATCGAATATTATATATTTTCAACTAACCTACGGTATCAATTATGGATTTTAATGAAATTAAAGAGTGGTATGTTGCAACACTTCAAAAGTATGTAGAGTTTAGCGGCCGGTCACGACGAAAGGAGTTTTGGATTTTTACGCTGGTAAACTTTGCGATCTCGGTTATTCTCGCAGTTCTTGGTCTGGATTTCATAAGTACTCTGTTTGGACTCGCAGTTTTACTTCCGGGAATTGGAGTATCAATTCGTAGACTGCATGATATCGGCAAAACCGGCTGGTGGCTTTTAATTGCATTTATACCTCTTGTAGGACTTATAGTTCTCATATATTTTTATGTGCAAGAAGGCGATACCGGGCCAAATGAGTATGGACCAAATCCAAAAACAGCAATTTAGAAGGGTTTATTACTTCTTCTGGTTTTTAATTAGCTCTCCTCAAAAAAGGGGAGCTTTCTTTTTTTCTGAGGGGCCTGAAATCAATAAGCTACTAATTTGATGTCCCAGGCAAAATTGTATTATTTACTGCTATTGATGAAATAATTTTGATTCTATCTGATTAACAAAACCAATCACCGATGAAACGCTTATTCTCTGCCAAAACAATTCTTATATCGGCAATTTTTCTAATAACGGCCGCTTTTGCTGGTTGCAGCGGCAGCGAAGAAGAGCCGGTAAGTCAAGAGTTCAATGCTGAGCTCATTGACCAACATCTGGATGCAAATGTTACCTACACAGAAAGGTACCGACCCCAGTATCACTATACTCCCCGTATTAACTGGATGAACGACCCAAACGGGCTGGTATATTATGAGGGGCAATATCATCTTTTTCACCAATACAATCCGTTTGGTAACCAATGGGGGTACATGAGCTGGTATCATGCCGTGAGTGACGATCTGGTTCATTGGGAGCATAAACCGGTGGCCATTCCATATGGCAAAGAGCAGGAAGAGGGTATCTTTTCCGGGAGTGCTGTGGTTGATCATAACAATACCACAGGTTTTGGTGATGGCAGCCGAGCCCCGTTGGTAGCTATCTACACAAGCCACTACACTCGTGAGGATGGCTCCACCTGGCAGGCTCAATCCCTGGCATACAGCGTTGATGGCGGAGAATCGTTTATAAAATATGAGGGTAATCCTGTGCTGGAGTTTGATGACCCGGATTTTCGGGATCCAAACGTAAAATGGAACGAAGAGATGGGCAAATGGCTGATGGTCGTTGCGCTTCCTCAACAGCATAAAGTGCAGTTTTATGCCTCCGAAAATTTGACTGAATGGGAATTTCTGAGCGATTTTGGCCCGGCTGGAGCCACTGGCGGCATCTGGGAATGTCCCGACTTTTTTGAGCTGCCTATAGACGGCGATCCCGATAATAAACGGTGGGTGCTACACGTGGATATGAATCCGGGCTCCATCGCCGGTGGATCGGGGTCTCAATATTTCGTGGGAAGGTGGGACGGTTCATCCTTCACCCCCGATGAACAGATTATGCAGGACGACATTAAATGGGTGGATTACGGCACGGATTTTTATGCCGCAATATCCTGGAACAATATCCCCGAAGAGGATGGCCGGCGTTTGTGGATCGGATGGATGAACAACTGGAGCTATGCCAACGACATCCCTACCTCACCCTGGAGAAGTGCACAGTCTATTCCCCGGTCGCTAACGCTTGAAACGAGAGGCGGAGATGTTCATCTTATTCAAACTCCTGTAACGGAACTGGAGCAACTCAGGCAGGCACCGTTATCGATCGAGAATCCCCTCTCCACAGATAGTGAAACAGACCTGAGTGAGGTTCGAGAAGGGATAAGTGGCAAAGCCTATGAGGTAATGGCTGAAATAGCACCCGGAGATACAGGCGAGGCGATACTTGTACTTCGTGCGGGTCCCGAAGAGGAAACATTGGTTGGTTACGATGCCGAGAATGAAGTGGTATTTCTGGATCGAACAAACTCTGGTGAGAGTGATTTTTATGATGAATTTAATCAGCGTTTTGAAGCACCGGCCCGGCTCATTGAAGGAAAAATAAAGCTCCACATTTTTATCGACTGGTCTTCGGTAGAAGTATTCGTGAACGATGGAGAAACTGTATTAACAAGCAGAATATTTCCCGATCCGGAAAGTACGGAAATTCGGTTTAGATCTGTGGGTGGCAGTTCGGAGCTGGAAAGCCTCACATTTTGGCCGTTAAAGTCCATCTGGGCAGATCAACAGATCCATTAAAATTCACATATCTGTTTAAATCAGTTCCATGGGGTGCATAATTCGAAAATTCTATTATCTTTGAAAGCGTTTGCAGCACCGCCATTGTTTTAAATTACTTTAAAAAGTAAAAAGGCACCTGCATCATTTAAGAAAAGTATAAACAGCATAAGTTTTATGAAAAAGCATAAGATATTTTTATGGTCGATAACATCCGCTCTTGGAGGATTCTTGTTTGGCTTCGACACAGCAGTAATTTCCGGAGGTGAACAAAATATCCAGATAATGTGGGAGCTGAGTGATGTTATGATTGGCCAAACGGTTGCGATGGCGCTGTATGGTACAATTATCGGGGCACTTTTCGGGGGAGTACCGGCTCAGAAATACGGAAGAAAAAAATCTCTGATCTGGATTGCAGCACTATTTTTAGTATCTGCTGTTGCTTCTGCATTGGCACCGGGAGTGTATACATTGATGGCTGCCCGGTTTATAGGAGGGTTAAGTATCGGGGCATCTTCGGTTGTAGCTCCCATGTATATTTCGGAAATAGCCCCGGCCGATAAACGAGGTAAATTAACGGCTCTTTTCCAGTTTAATATTGTTCTTGGAATACTGATAGCCTATTTCTCAAACTTTGTGATCGGTACGGAAAACATTGAGTCCTGGAGATGGATGCTGGGAGTTGAAATTATTCCGGCTACGTTATTCCTGGTTATGGTTTTTACCATTCCGGAAAGTCCGCGCTGGTTAATTGTTGCCAAGAATAAGATACAGGAAGCAAGAGAAATTCTGCAGGTTATTAACCCTGATACAGTTGATGAGTCTGTTCGCGCCATTAAAGCGGGAGATCTTACTCCCGGAAGAGCCACACCTCTGAGAGAATTTTTCAGTAAAAGGTTTCGCTTCCCGATCATGCTTGCGTTTTTGTTCGCTTTCTTTAACCAGGTGTCAGGTATCAACGCCATTATCTACTTTGCACCCCGGATATTTGAACTTACGGGACTGGGCGCAGAGACTGCACTGCTTTCATCAGTTGGTGTTGGTGTTACAAATCTGGTATTCACGATGTTCGGCCTGTTGCTGATTGACAAATTTGGCCGCCGGTTTTTGATGTATATCGGCTCTGTTGGCTATCTTATTTCATTATCTTCGATTGCTTATGCATTCTTTACCCAGACATTTACGGGATACACAGTTCCTGTACTTATTTTTGTGTTTATCGCCTCGCATGCCATAAGCCAGGGCGCCGTAATCTGGGTCTTTATTTCTGAAATTTTTCCAAATTCTGTGCGGTCGTTTGGAAACTCCCTGGGCAGCAGTACACACTGGATATTTGCAGCGCTGATTGCCGGTAATTTTGTGTATTTCGAAAGCATATTTGGAGGAGGGCCCATCTTTGCATTTTTTGCTTTTATGATGTTACTGCAGCTTATTTTTGTCTGGAAAATTATGCCGGAGACCAAGAACATCACGCTTGAAGAGATGGAGGTGAAACTGGGTATCAACGTAGATGAGCTGGAAGAGGTTATCGAAGAGGATAAAAAGGAGATCTGATTAACTTTCGGTCCATCTGCTGTGGAGTCTTGCTATCCGAAGGCTCCGCCATTATTTCTTGATATGGAAGACCTGAATTAAGGGTATTTGGACAGTTTTATCGTTATATTGGTGGCATCTGAATATAGAGTATTCTTTATCAAGCCAAACCCTTAAGCACAATCACTATGGATAGATTTGCATGGAAAACAAGAGATCAGAAAGTCAGCAATTATAGAGCATCCTTCTCTTCAAAAATACCTTTTGTTCTGGCAGGTTTTTTCATAGTAGCCTCGTGTTCATCAGATAACAAAACCCCTCAAACAGATACGCCAAATAGTGCAGCGACTGAGGTTCTTTTCGACGGAGAAAGTCTGGAAGGATGGTATACCTACATGAAGAGTCCCGAGCCAACGTCAGAAGTGAGTGGGCTCGAACGTTCAGATGAAGGTACATATTTTGAGCCAATCGGTCTGAACCGTGATCCGCTGAATGTATTTACCGTGGTGGAAGAGGATGGCGAGCCGGCCATTCGGATAACAGGTGAAGTATTTGGGATTTTAGTAACTGAACAAGAGTATGAAGACTACCATCTGAAACTGGACTTTAAATGGGGCGATGAAAAATTTCCCCCGAGAGAAAACTTAAAGATGGACAGTGGCATCTTGTACCATTCGATAGGTGAAGAGGGTGCCTGGGGGGATGTATGGATGAAATCGCTGGAGTGCCAGGTACAGGAGACCGATTGCGGTGACTACATCAGCGTGGATACGGTTTTGGTTGATATCCCCGCTTTTCAGAATGAAGAAGATGAGCGTTTCTATTTTCACCCAGACTCCTCGCTGATTACATTCAGCCCCGAGCGGGCTTACTGTGAATTTTACCGTGACAATGAAAATCCAATGGGTGAGTGGAATACGATGGAAATTTATACCGTAGACGGAAACAGCGTGCATTTGGTCAACGGACAGCCCAATATGAAGGTGATGAACAGCCGGCACATTGTAAATGGAGAAGTGGTGCCGCTCACGAAAGGGAAGATTCAATTGCAGTCGGAAGGTGCTGAGATTTATTACCGCAACATTGAACTCACACCCATTCCTGAGATTCCGGATGAAGTGTGGGTATTTTAGATCAGTTCGAGCCAACTGCGCTAGAGCAGTCGCTGATCAAATGAAAAATCACGGATATTCATTATCGAGATCTTCCTGAAATCCGTATGTCTTGGATTCACCAGCACATTCCATTCATCCTGAATAATAGAAGATGGAACCTTCAGAATACATGAGCGCTGATCTTCCATCCACCTTTTGCCAATCTCCTGACAAACCGGGGTTCCGCTCATGTTGTGCCAGCCGACAGGGAGTTCTTTCGAAAAAATCTCATCGGTCGATACAGAATCGGGGATATGAACTGAAACGATCTTAAAGTCAGCATTCAGGCCTTCACCCGATCGGTGAACCAGGTTTTCGAGACAGGCGAGTGCTCTGGAGCCGGCACAGTATACCACGTGGTACCCTTTCGGATTCCAGCGGGCCGGATAGCCCGATCCCGTTAATGACCCGGCCCATCGGGCAAGTGTTATGCGATAAACATCCATTTATGCAAAAGCTCCAAATTCGATGCGTAATAGCTCTTCGTAGATGAGATCGATACCGCCCGGCGTTTGCATAAACTGCAGCGGCTTTTGTTCTCCAAGCCCGTGAGCAGGCTTACGCAGCCAGCGGTTGAACGATGATAGATCGCCAAATATCTCTTCTGCTTTCTGGTAGAGAGCGATCATCTTCAGGATCTGCTCACTGTTTAAAGCACTTAGCTTTTTGTCTTCTTTTTGATAGCGCTGCATCGTTTTATATGAAACGTTGAGCAGGGAAGAGAGCTCTGAACTGGTGAGCTCAGAAATTTCGAGCAGGTCAAAGAAAGCAGAGACAGATATCCCGTTTTGTGCACGGTTTACAAGTGCAAAGTTGTTTTCTGGTTGAACGTGGTATTTAACGGCTATTTCGTTTACTTGCATGTGCACTTTTTGATGAAGAATATGCTATTTATAAATTTGTCTTTTAAATATAGACAATTGTCTTAAAACTGTAAACAGGTTTTTTACACCTCAGTAATAAGAGATAATCTGTTTCAACCACTTTCCACAGACCGCATAGTAAAGTAGGCTAATCAATGAGATTGGAGTATTCAGGAATGAGTTTACCGGTTGCGAGTTTCACTATGTATCTGAACAACGGTGAGAAACTGTTTAATCACTCCTTCAGAATCGAATGAGGCAGGCTCCGATATGCTGGATAACGTTCCCCGTATGTGGTCGCTTGCTTCACCATTCACCCGAATAGCGCGAAGAAGCAGTTTCAGTCCGTCGTAGAGATAGGTGGTCTGGATACCGGGCATGTACCCATGTCTTTCAAGAAATCGTGCCTTAAAAGCTTCTGTATCCTGATGAATCGGACTCCGGGACCTCAGTGTATAAATAGGGCTTGAGTAATGTGTAGATATCTCGGTATTCAGATCCATGATCGGTGTGTAGACTGGAACGTCAACATCGGCTAATCTTAGCTGCTCTGTCAGGCTATCCAGCTCATTTGAAGCCCCAAAGAAGACAATGGCATCTGCGTTCGGCTTGGAAAGGGTTGATGTGATCCCGCTGAAATCATTTTTTCCGGCTGAATATCTGAAGATCGCAGGCTTTTCCCGGTAGTCATCAGTAGCGATATCGACAAAAGAGCGGCTGATAAATTCCTGATCATAATCGTCTGAAGTGACAACGAGAATATTCCTGCCATCAATATTGCTGTACAGGGCTTCGGCAAGAACAGCCGATTGCTGATCGGCGTGCGGAAGAGTGCTGAAAAACCAGGGTATATTGATTCTCGACAGGCTCGGATCGGGAGAAAGTGTGGATATAAACGGAATTTCTGCTTTTGTGCAAACCTGTTCGATGAGATGGGCGCTGCGACCATCCACAAATCCAAGAAGCGCGGTTGTTTGGTGTTCGTAAATAAGGCTAACTGCCTGCTTGGAGCCGGCACCCCAGTTGCCATCCACAGATTTTGCAATGATCTTCACCGGTTTTTGTCTGATTCCCCCGGCTTCGTTCACGATCTCTGCAGCAAGGGTTACAACATCCATGGCTTCCCGCATCAGGCGGCTATTTTCGGGATCTTCGGTTAGCAGCAGTCCGATGCGGATTTGATCCGATTCAATTGATTCTGACGCGGGCACTGGCTGGGCGTTTACCTGCAGATGCATCAACTGGCAGAGTATTAGGGGCATCAAAAATTTAAAGGTATTCATGCACCGCCCTTTTTTGTCTCGCTGGTTCATCGCGGAGAGCTGTGAAAACTATTTACTTGAATATTTGGTAACAAATTTGCCGTTTTCAACCTCCATCATCCACACCTTGCCCACATCATTCCAGGTTGTGTCGAGGATAATATCTCCGGTAACGCCATGGTAGGTGGTCATTGATGTGAGTTCATCCCGAATTCGGACTCTGTTAAGTCCGGCCTCTTCGATCGACTTTATCAGCATCTTCATACCGTCATATGTATGAGCGGCAAAAAGGTCGGGGTCTGAGCCAAATCTCTGCTGGTACTCATCCACGAACCGCAGGTAGGTGGGGTCTTCACTTTGCGGATTGTAGGGGAATGTAGTTACAACTCCTTCTGCGTTTTCTCCGGTGACCTCAAGAAAGCGGTCGGACACCAATCGTTCACTTCCATACACCTTATGATCCATTCCAAGCTCCCGCATTCGGTTAACGATGTTTGCAGCATCGTCGTCGTTGCCCCATATCAGGACGGCTTCTGAGTTTGAGTTACGGATTTTTTCAAGCTGGGGTTCAATATCATTGGTTCCCGGCATGTAGTTCATGTGGATCCGGACGGGATGGCCCAGGCGAATGGCGCTCTCAAGAAATATCTTAACCCCGAGCCTTCCATACCTGTCATTGGCCCGCAGAATAGCTACGTTCTCGAGCCCCTCTTTTTCAAAGATGTGAAGAGCCATGGCATATGCGTTCTGCCGGTCATCAGCAACGTTTCGGATCATCCATGGAATGTTGGTTTCGGTTAAGGTGGGATCGGTTGATGTGGTATTTACCATTGGCAGTTCCAGCTTCAAGACAACCCGAAGCGCCACGTGTGAATTATTTCCGTCAATGGAGCCCACAACCGCCCACACCCCTTCGTCATAAAGCTCAACAACTTCGTTTCCCGTTGCTCCCCATAAGCCGACATCGTTTTTTACCACCAGCTCGTATGGAAGCCCCCGGTAGCCACCGCCGGTATTCGCCTCATCGATGGCCATGTTGGCCCCGTGAAGCATTGCCTGTCCAAAGGCATCATCGTGCGATCCCTCAAGGGGTGCCACAAACCCTATTTTTACGGAGGTAAGGTTCGACGGAGCACTGGCATCTCTTCCCGGGCCAAGGAATGGCTGTGGGGTGTCGAAGAACAGCATATACGGATCCAGAAACTGGCCATAGGGCAGCAGATTATCCGGAGTATCTGCATAGTTTCTGATCTCCTGAGCCTGGGTATTCGCACCCGCCAGGAGAACCATGATGTTGATCAAAAGGAAGAGGAGGGATCGCTTTTTCATCGGTTTTGTGATTTGTTAGACATTTTTACAAACGGCAATGGCTTCAATTTCAACCAGGAGTGTATCCCAGCAGAGTGTTGCCTGGATACCGGTGCTCGCGGGAAGAGGATTCAGCTTTAGCCAATCATAGAACTGGGTACGTACTTCATTAAAATCCTTGTAGTCCCGTTCAATATCGCGGAGGTAACAGGTGGTTCGGACGATATCGTGCCACGACATGTTTTCGGAGGCCAGCAGCTCACTGATGTTTCTGAATGTTCGCCACGTTTGTGCCCTGAAATTCCCGATATGCTCGGCTTTACCTTCTTCATTCACACTTGCCGTCCCTGAAATCAAAACAACGGAATAGTCTCCAAACTCCATTCGGGTTGCCCTTGAGAAGGATGAGGGGCGGCCGTATTCAAACGCCTCGTTTAACACATTGGGGGCATGAACCGCTTTTTTTGCAATGGGAGGCCGCTCATTGTGAAAATCCGGCATTTTAAATGACCGGAGATCCTCATTGGGTGAGAGGATTCCAAGTTTTACCATTTCGTCTTTCTCGCCCGGAGTCAGGTTTAGTGTGGTTTCCGGATAGGATACTGAATTACTCATAGTTATCTATTTTTGAGTTTATAGTTAAAATCTTTGTTATCACAGATCGTGTTTATATTGTTATTACAGCGGTACGGGGCCACTGGCTTTTGAGTAACTGAGCCCGTTAGCGGTTGCCAGCCATATTTCATCGCCATCTACATCCATACCCCAGATAAAATTGTTTGCGAGAGTAGTAGCAGATGTCATTTCGCTGCTGCTCACTCCGTCGGTTACGGCAATCTTGCCCGCACCATTCTCATTGGTGTATGTAACCCAGCGCTCTCCGTTAAACGTACTGAATCCACTGTCGGTGCAGATATAAACGACCGGCCCCTGTGCCTTCAGGTAGTTAATAAAGTCGCTTACGAGCCCGCTGTCTTTTTTGTAATAGCTGTTCCATCGGGCGCCATCGTAGCGGCTGAGGCCAAAATAGGTGCCTACCCACAAAGTTTTGTTTTCATAATAGGTTACGGTGGTAATATCGTGTGCCACGCCGTCATCGGGGTAAAGATCAATCTGCATCTGGTGATCGGGATCTTTATGCACTCTGAACTGGCCTGAGTCTTTGAAGTATTCAAGCACGCCGCCTCCCCACGCTGCGATGTAGATCTTCTCGTCACTTCTTGCCACTCCATAGGTCCAGGGTTCGTGCATAGGCGCATTCTGCTCGTTAAAAATCTCCCACTGGTCGGTATATGTATTAAACTTTGACGCGCCCGCTGCAGTGGCGGTCCATACATACTCCTCATCGGTTACCACAG
Organism: Balneolaceae bacterium; assembly: GCA_035312505.1. Taxonomy (GTDB): domain Bacteria; phylum Bacteroidota; class Rhodothermia; order Balneolales; family Balneolaceae; genus Rhodohalobacter. Next base: position 36,113 of record DATGBT010000022.1, read on the forward strand.
AATAGATAACATCATTGGCGAGGCCGCTGTTAAATTGGGTATAAACGGTCATTTCTCCTGCAGACCAGCGGGTTAAGCCAGACATGGTGGCAATCCACACCTCTCCGGTCAGTTCACTGATATCGATTCCAAGTACGTAGTTATGAGAGAGGCCATCTTCGGTGGTTATCACAGAAAATTCACCATCTTCAAAGATGGCCAGTCCTTTATCGGTACCAACCCAAACCCGGTCACCATCAACCCGAACCGTGGATACTTTGTTTGATGGAAGCCCGTCTTCGACGGTAAAGTTTTTCCACTCCCTGAAGAGAGGAAGTTCGTCAGTCGTTTCGGCCGCGGGATCTGTATGTTGCGCTGGGTTGACCTCCTCTTCAAAAGAAACTGCGTTATTGGATACTTTTTGATAGTCTGAGTTACCAGTGCCAAAAGCGGCTACAAAAAAGATGCCTGCTGCGAAGAGAGCCGGTAAGGCTCTGCGGTAAGTTGTTCTGTTTGTTGATTTCATCATCGTATTATTTGTAATGGCTGGCTGATTCCAGCGATTTTAAATATTCAATAAGGTCATTCAGCTGATTCTTGGTCATATCATTTGCAACTCCATGTTCATCATGGTCGTTATATACGGTCCAGAGCTCTTCCAGCGTCTCGGCTGAACCGTCGTGCAGATAAGGCGCAGACTCATATATATTGTTCAGGTTTGGCGAATCGAACGTCATACCGGGGCTGTCGTGCTTTTTGGCAGTTCCCACATCGGCGTTTTCCCTGTTGGTAAAGTTTGGCGGCGGATGGCACGTAACGCACTGGTTGGCAATCGGAATTGCTCTGCCGTCGTTGGTTGTGGTTCTGTAAAAAATTTTACGCCCCCTTTCCTGGGCTTCTGTTAATTCACCATCTGACCGCCGGAAACGGTTAGGCGGATGCTTAAGCTGTGTGAGAATATACGTTGTGAGGTTTGTAAGCTCTTCCGGCGAATAGGATTCAGTCCGCGTTACAAATTTTGAAAATCGCATTCCATCCTGCATATATACACTCACATTATGGCCATTCCATTTAAAGGGGGAGGTTTTGGGAAGCTCCCTCAAAGTTTGAACATTGTTCATGTCAACTCCCGGTTTCAAAGCCATATCGTAGGTAAGTCCATCTTCATGGCCATCGGGATGGCAGGTATAGCAGCTATACTGCAGCTGGAAGGTTCCTCCGGCGTTGTAAAAAAGTCGCTGCCCATGTCTGATCGGCGTATCCTGGTTGGCCTCACTCAGGACGATGGAAGAGCCATTAGCAAGTGTGTTCATATCCACAATACCGATCTTGTCACTTAAAAATTCGGCGTAGTAGAGCTTAGATCCGTCAGGAGAAAAAGCCATTCCTTTTGGAGCCGCACCGGTTTCAATTCGCTTGATGACAAATCGTTGGCTTATCCCCAGGTCATTCTCCGGGAAAAGAATCTCACCGTTTTTTATCTCCTCCAAAACCACCCGTAGCTTATCCATATCGATGACGCTTAAAAAATTGGCACCGGTATGCGAAACAACTGCGTAGTTTCCATCCGGGGAAATCTCAACATCAAAAGGGTCTGCATAAAACTTGTTGGGTTCATCGAGCAAAAGCTGGGTGATATTTCCCGTCGATGCTTCATACACCCCAATTCCATGATTAATCATCCAGCCGTTTTCGATCTGTGCGGCCGGAACCAGGTTTTTGGGCCGGATCAGAGTAAACAGAGCATACTCTCCATCTGGCGAGTAAGATACATTCTCCATGATGTGTGCCGAAACAATCTCTTTTCGCTCGGTTAGCCGCTGGCGTTCAGTGTTTATAAACATCACCTCTACCTTCGGAGGCGTTCTGTACTCCACGGGTATGGTCCGCCGGCTTAACACCATCAGCGATTCTCCATCGGGCGAAAGGGCAGCCCCTGTGGGATTATTGCCAACCGGTAGCCTTCGGACCTCTTTTCCTGAGTTCAGATTCACAATTGAGACGTCTGAAGTAAACGTGTTAACGGCGTAGAGAAAGGCCTGATCTTTGCTCAGCTGTAGACCAGAGGGGCCGGCTCCCGTTTCATAGGTATTTACAATATTGCCGGCGGGGACCTCGATTTCCATGACGTTATTATCCCACTGGTTGGATACGTATGCGATAGTTCCGGCATCGTTT
>DATGBT010000023.1:0-2366 GCA_035312505.1 Balneolaceae bacterium
CCCATGGCATAAACTGACTTTCCAGTTCGCGGCCATCAGGGGTTACACCCGTTCGCATCGTTGAAATAAAATCGCTGGTTGAGTAACTGGCCAGGGCCCCTCCTTTTGTCAGGTTTGTTGCTTCAGGCCAGTTGGGCGGTACACCGGGAATGGCTCCACCCGAGAAACCTGCTCCGTGGCAGCCTGTACAAGTGGCAGCAAGGTATTCACCCAGCTCAACGGGAGGTCTGTTTGCTACTGTCTCCGGTATAGGCTTGGAATGATCAATCAATCGGGCAGGGAAAAGATGAATTTCTCCGCCAATGAGATACATAGCCCGAAATGGCAGTCCAATTTCTGTTTCGGGAAGTTCATTATCAGATGGAGGAACACTTTTAATGTAAGCGACAAGATCAGCAAGATCTTTACGGTCAATTTGGTTGTATTCGTGAGAAGGCATAAAAACGACTGATTTCCCATCTTTCCGAACCCCGTGTCGAATGGCACGAATCCAGTCTTCGTCATTGTACTCTTCTCCGATCCCGCCAGTACCTGATGTTAGATTAGTTGCTACCAGAAGGCCTACAACAGGATCTTCAATAAATATTCCGCCTTCAAAACTACCTCCATGGCAATCCACACAACCCCGTATCGTTGCCACATGCTTTCCGTTTTCCAATGCCTCATTGTCATCTACAGGTATCGGGAGTGCTTCTACCTGTATGTCATACTCTGTGTTTCTGTGAGATTCTGTCACTATATAGATCACGGACAAACAAATAATACCAATCAAAACGATTCCTGCAAAACCATACAATACCCATTTAAGTATCTTCATAGCGTTAATTAGTTGTTGTTCAGTTGATTATGGTAAAGCCCTATTTCGGATAGTAGTAACTTATTTTGATAGTTGCTATAGAAAAAAATTCTCCGCGAGCTGATTGTGAACGAAAAAAGGTCAGTTCTGTTTAGAATGATGAATTTATAATCGAAGAACAGATAACAAGAAAATGGAAGATAAAGTAGTATTAATTGTAGGCGGCTCAGGTGGAATTGGAAGAGCCGCCGCGGATCTTTTTGCCAAAGCCGGAGCGAAAGTTGTACTGGCTGCGAGAAATAAAGAGAAGGCTGAAGAAAAGGCGAAAGAGATAAATGAAAGCGGGGGAGAAGCCTTTGTGATTGAAGTAGATGTTACAGATTTAGGATCTGTATCGGATATGGCGCGGGAAGTTTCAGAAAATCTTGGTGATATTGACGTGCTGGTTAATGCTTTCGGAACCGGTCTGATACAGCCACTGCTTGATATCAAACCTGAAGATGCGAAAGAGGTTTTTGATGTGAATGTGTTTGGTACATTTCTGGTAACTCAAACGGTTGCCCGCTATATGGCTACAGCCAAAAAAGGAAGAATTATTATGTTTCCGGGGATACTTGGTAAATCCGTGATGAGAAACACCTCGGTTTATTCTGCTTCGAAATTTGCAGTTACCGGATTCACAAAAGCACTGGTTGAAGAAAATAAACGGTCAGGAATTAAGTTTTCTCTGCTCTATCTTGGTGGAGTTGCTACAGATTTTTGGGAAAATCCAAAGGTGGAAATGCGTGTTCAAACCGATAAAATGCTTACTCCTGAAGAGGTTGCAAAAGCTGTCTACTACGCAGCTTCACAACCCGGACAGTCTGTGATGAACGAGATTGTGATACAGCCGGAATCACATCAGATGGTTTAAATAGGTAGGACGGGGTTGCCCTGAAATAGTCTGCTAAAATCCATTAAAGCTATGGAATAGAGTTCAGATATCCTTCTTCGGCCAGCCTTCGTCCTGTTTCTTCATATTTTTCATCCTCTTTGGGAGCCCATGTTCCAAGACCGTCAACGTACCTGTTATACATACAGAAAGCGGCAGTAATTAATACGGTATCGTGTATTTCAAGATCCGTTGCTCCTTCTTTACGTGCTTTTCGGATATCCTCCTGATCTACGTTGTTACCGAGGACCTGTACTTTTTTGGCTATTTGAAGCAGAGCTCTCATTTTTCCGGAAAGTTCAGTTTTCACAAATCCGTTCTTAATGTCGCTGAGGAGAGCCAGATTTTTTCCAAGATGATGGGCTGCTGCAGCTCCATGGGTTGTATGGCAAAAATGACACTCATTCAGGTATGAGACATAAGAAGCGATCATTTCCCGCTCGCCGGAAGTTAAAGTAGAGTCGCCCCGAAGAAGAATTTCTGCCAGCTCGTTCAATGGTTTTGCTGTTTCGGGACGATAGTGCATAAGTCCTACGATTCCTGGAAATTGATTTTTCAGATCTATATGTGCCATAAGGGATTAAGCAAATTATATATTTAAAAGTATACTGGATAAAAAAGCATATTTTCCAGACATAT
>DATGBT010000024.1:0-12665 GCA_035312505.1 Balneolaceae bacterium
CCATTTTGGAAATAATAAATGGCTATGAAGCTCATTACGTTAATACTATTCACGATTTTGGTGCCCGTTACACTGAATGCTCAGGTGACATCTTCGGAAGATGCTGACAGAGAACGTACTACGACTAATGTAGGGAAAAGTACTGATTCTACCGCAGTTGTTGAACAAGTGATGGTTCCCGCTGCGGATCCGAGCGTATTCTACGATCCGTACAGAGATATCCACCGGGTTCAAAACGGCCTCTACTTTGGCAGGGAACACTTCGGAATGGAGACCACATACAGAGTTCCGGAAAGCGCACAGTTCCTTTCTCTCTATGCCGGTTTGATCAACCCTGAAAATTCACAGTCACTATGGACGGGCGGGTTTTCATATGGCCGTGAATTCCGGTTGAACGGGAACCGCACATCAGCAAATAACTCGAATATAGAATATTATTTTAGGGCGGGGCCGGGAATAGGGATAGCTGGTACCGGTACGTTTAACGGAAGTCGAACAGAGTATTACCTGGGATTACATTCTACTGTCTATCTGGGTGCACAATACCACCTCAGTGAAAAAACGTCACTATTTATGCATGGCGGCGGTAAAATGTTCTGGTTTCCTTCATTGAATGAAGTCCGTTTTACTACGGTTCCTGTGATTTCCTTCGGCATTCAGTTTTCTACATCGCCCCAAATGCCATTCGTTCGGTTTTGATGGAGATTATGCTCCCATCGATCCGGTTCGTTTATAAAAACGAAGGTTGTGGAGAATTCCGGCAACCGTTAGTCCGGCAATAAGTCCCATCCAGAGGCCGGGAGCTCCAAAATCGTAAATAAAGCCCATGGTATAGGCAATCGGTATGCCTAGTATCCAGTATGCAACCAGGTTTACATACATCGGCACTTTCGTGTCTTTGATACCGCGAAGGGCGCCAAAACCACTTACCTGAAGCCCGTCTGAAAGCTGAAAAATGGCTGCCATAAAAAGCAGCTGTACTGCCAGCTCTGTCACGGCTGTGTCGTCTGTATAAATCGATACAATACTTTCCGGAAATAGAAACATAAGGAGGGCTGTGCAAGCCATAATACAGCAGGAGACTCCAACACCGATAAACCCACGGAAGCGGGCTTCGCCCGGTCTTTTTTTGCCGATGGAATTTCCCACCCTGGCGGATATGGCAACGGATAGGCCGAATGGTATCATAAACATCATAGCTGCAAAGTTGATGGCCACCTGGTGAGCGGCAACGGCAAGCGTACTTATGGTACTTGCAAGAAGGCTTACCACAGCAAACATCGTTACCTCCATCGTTGAACTGATTCCTATTGGAACACCAATCTGAAGGAGTTCTTTGAGATACTCTTTTTCGGGCAGTCTGAAGCGGCCAAAAATATCAAAGCGTTTGTACGGCTGATGAGACCAGGTGAACCAGAGCATCAAAAGAAACATGGCAGTAAAAACAATCGAAGATGCATATCCCGTACCAACGGCACCGAGCTGAGGAAAACCAAATTTTCCGAACATCAGAACATAGTTGGCGGGGATATTGATGAGGGTTCCTGCAAGAGCCACAAACATCGCCGGACGTGTTACGCTAAGACCTTCATTAAAATAGCGAAGTGCCCCAAAGGCATAGGCTGGAAAAATTCCCCAGGAAATGGCGCTCAGGTAACCTGAAGCTATAGGAATGATATCTTCAGTTACACCAATCAAAACAAAAGCGGCATCCAGATTTCGCAGCAGAAAAAAGCTTGGAAGTGCTAAAATCTGGCTCAGCCATAGTACCTGACGGGCATTTTTACCAATTTTTTTTAGTTCACGCCCCCCGATATTCTGCGCAACAATGGGCGTTACGGCCATCATACAGCCCAGGCATAAAACAACGAATGGCATCAGGATACTCGAGCCCACGGCTACAGCTGCCAGGTCCTGAGGCGATAGCCTGCCGGCCATAACGGTGTCCACAAAGCTCATGCTCATTTGCAGCAGCTGAGCAATAATTACAGGAAATCCAATTTTAAGAAGGGAGGATACTTCCTGTTTTATCTCTTTCCTGTATGTAGATTTTTCGCTTTCCATAATGGATGCAGATGGTACGAAAAATATTGTTCAATGTACTACCTAAACTTTAGGAAAGGAGAGGTTTAATGAGTCTTAAAGCGAAGTGTAAATACAGTTCCCCGACCCGGCTCAGAATTAAAGGAGATGGTTCCGTTATGAGCCTCAACAATTTTTTTTGTGATGGCAAGTCCCAGACCTGTACCACTTGATTTCGTTGAAAATTGAGGGCTGAAAATCTGTTCGCGATCTTCTTCAGATATGCCTTCACCATTATCTTCAACTTCAGCTATGATGCCTTCTCTCACCGTTTTTAATCGGATATGGATTGTCGCCTGTCTATTGTTTACAGCTTCAATTCCGTTTTTTATCAGGTTAATAAACACCCGTCGCAGCTCATCTTCATCACCGTTCATAAAAACGGGTTTTTCAGGAACTGTTTTTTTAATAATTACAGAGTCGTTATGCTCATAAAGAGATGCCGCAGAGCGGATAATCTCGATTAGATTCAATTTCTGTTTTTCGGTTTCAATGGGTTTTGCAAATTTGGAAAAGTCGGAGGCAATTTTGTTGAGCGATTCAATCTGGCTTATGATGTTATCTGCTGTTTTTTCGATCAGGGGCCTGAGTTTGAGTACATCGTCCGGGTTACTTTCGAGCTGACGCTGCAGATGTTGCAGATTCAGCTTCATAGGCGTTAATGGATTCTTAATCTCGTGTGCTACCTGCTGCGCCATCTCTTTCCAGGCCGATTCTCTTTCCGCTTTAATCAGCTCTTTTTGAGCTTCGTCCAGCCGTTCAACCATCTCGTTATAGGCCGATGCAAGTGATCCGATTTCGTCATTTCCACTTACCGGCACTTTCGATTCCGTATTACCTTTCGTGATTTTGTTAAGTCCGCGCTGAATGAGGGTTAACGGGCGGGTAAGCCTGCCTGATAGAAATACGGTACCACCGATAAAGAGTGTAAACATCACGAGATAAACCAGGAGTAAATAACTGGTGGTCTCGAGCATCTGCTCCACAAAAACGGGAGACTCCAGAAACGTTGGAATGGCAACAGCACCAACTGGCCGCCCATCAGCGTTGAGAATTGATCTGTACCCGATAATCAATTTCTCATCATTAAGTGTGGTACTTGAAAAGGTAAGAGCGAGCTCATTTTCATAAAGGTTTCGATAAACCCTGTAGGGCATCGTAGAGGGTAAAATATTTTGCTGAAATATCTGAGGAGTTGTAGATACTTCGAGTTCGCTTCCCCTGTAGAGCATCAGGTCGATGTTAAGTGGCGTGGTGATTTCTGAAAGAATCTCCGGCGTAACCTCATCAAAAAGAAATTCAGACCTCTCCTTTAATGATTCACTCAGGCCATTCAGGTCGTTCGTGAGCTCCCGTCTGATATCTCTCTCGTTTTGCTGGTATAGTGTAAACTGTGTGGCAAGAATAAGCACGGTAAGCAAGAGAATTGTTGAAAGCGCTAACCCATCAATCAGTTTTGAGCTAAAACGGTTGCTTTGGCCGAAAAGACTAAATCGTGAAAAGCCCATACCTGCGAGGACTGCAAAACAGAACAAGCCAAAAAAGATCATCACAATCTGAAGCTTAAACAGTGAGAAAATGTGCAGATTAAGGCCGGGAAGCGGTGCACTTGCCTTTACTACATTTCGGTCGCTATGCCGAACAAGAAGTACCCGGAAACTCTGATCATGTGTTCGATTAATAAAAAACCGAACGGCATCTTCTGTAAGAATTTCTGCTTCAGCTTCCGGTAATTTATGATAGTGCGGCTGATTATAGTAAATACCGTATAGCGCACTATTTGTAAGCCGGTCACCGACATATTCGCTAATGTAAATACTTTCTCTCCTGTTTTCCATGGACTTATCGGAAAGAACGGCCCGGATTGGTTTGTTGTAATCAAGACGCTCTCTGAAGATGTCTCCCAAAACCCAGGCGATGATTGATGATGGTTCATCTAAATCGTACAGAGGAATCCATCCACGATTAAAGTTTGTGTAAATGTCCGACAGGTTTGCCGGCCGATCCCATATAACTGGCTGGTTGGTTTGCCAGCGGATTTGTTGACCGCGATACGAACGTAGCATAATATCTGTGGTGTAAAACGAATCCCAGGCCGGAGTGGCAATGGATGTTGAGTAGCTCGTTATCTCTGATCCATCAGTCGTGAGCATCCTCAAATAGAACGAGTATTCGTTTCGTGTTGAATCAATATTTGCCTGAACAACACGCTGAAATCGATTTGAAACAGATTGCCTGCGATTTTGAATATCGAAGCTGGTAAGTGATTTTAAGTCTGATTCGGTGTTGGCCAAGACCTCGTATAGAATCTGGCTCGATGTAGGCCCTCCTTGTGAGAGGTACGTAATTACCTGGGAGTAAAGCTTTTGATCTAAATTTTTTTGATAGCTGTTCCAGACCAAACTATATGAACCTACTGAAATAACGATGATTAGAAGCAGCATTTTCCGAAAGCCAGACATGGATTCGAACTTCTTTCCGCGTGACTGGAGCATATTGATAATAAACAGTGAAATAAGAAAGAAAAAAGATGATGAAACAAAAACAGATGCTTCAAAGAGAGCTTTTTCCGTATATAAATCGAGCAGGTAATAAGCCAGAATAAACCCAGTAGCCGAAAGCAGGCTTAATATCGTCAGCTTATCAGCTTCACTAATGTTGAGCGTATATCCGAGAACAATAATCAGACCTAATGTTCCGGAAAAGAAAAGAAGGGATGATAAGTAGAAAATGAAGGGTAAAATTCCAGGTGTAAGCTGGAGCTCAATGAGCGGAATTTTACTGGTGGTAAGCACATCCATAGTTGAGTAGACGGCAAAAACAATGATAACGGCGCTTACCGCTCCATATAGCAGTGATAAACCGAACATTCTGAAATGCTTTTCACTGGATGATGGTTTCCTCAATACTGAAACAAGACTCTGTAACCCCGCAAAAAAGTAGATCATAAAAACAGAATGCAGCACATACTTGAAAAGAGCCCCGATTTGAACACGGTTGTAGTCAGAAAAAATATAACTGAGAAGCTCTGAGCGCGTTAAGTATACCCCGGAAAACGTAAAAAATGCCCAACCTGCAACAACAATTGTTAAATAAATGATGTGAGTACCAACAGACTTTTTGTTGGTTATCCACAGAAAAAGGGTGCTTAAAAAAATAACAAGGAAAAGCAGTTCGAGTGTGAACAGAAAACGGTCTAATTCGGTATTTGTCAGCTCAATATGTGCAGTAGTATTCCCATCAGAAACCGTAACAACACCCAAAGTATCGCTCTCTGAATGAATGAGAGGTTGCTGATATGTACTGTTCGGAACCGGCTCAAAGAAATGGAATGTGACCGGGTGATTAAGGTTCTCAAGAATACGATTGAGTATGCTATCTTTAGCAGGTGTTATTGGTAAATCGGTGGGCTGATCTAGTAGTGCAGATGAGAAAATGGTATAGATATTCTCGCCCAGAATGACTGTCTCAATATTGAGTAAAAGCGTGGTATTGTTAAGCGCAGCAACCGATATACCCGAAGGGCGGTTTTGAAGATCGGAAATGGCAGATATATCGAAATTTTTCCAGATCCATTTTTCACCGTTTCTTAAAACCGTTATTCCCCAAAAATCTGAGTCGGGTAGCAGGTTGTAAACGGCACCGCTGCTTGCTTCCTGAATGTTATTTTGGCGAAAAATGTCGAATAGTGCTCTGTTCTTCTGGTCAAAATTCTCTAATTCGCTCTCAAAAAGTGAAGCCGCTCTCTCTATCTGATTTTTTGCGATGACATCATGAATATCAGAATTTAACTCAGATTGCCGGTCGGCTGCTACCCCTCCATAGAAAATGTAACAGAGAATCAGTGCGACTGAAAGCGCAGCTCCAGTCCAAAACAAAAAGGTTTTTCTGTTCATTTAATGAGAGGTTTCTGTTTCGGCAAAACATCAGATAACAGGTTGAGATATCATGTTCAGCCTAAATGTTCCGGCAAATCCTCAATTTCAGTAATTACGGCATCATTCCACATTCGTTCTATGCCATAATATTCCCTTTTCTCTTTGTTAAAAATATGGACAACAACATTCACATAATCCAGAATTATCCACCTTCTGGCATCCATTCCTTCTTGCTTCCATACAGATTCTGAAAGGTTTTCCTTAACTTTTTCAGTAACGCTGTTTGCCAGTGCACGTATTTGGGTTTCGGAGCTGCCGTGGCATACAACAAATGCGTCGGTTAGTGTGGTAAGTCCCCTTACATCAAGAACCCTTATCTCTTTCGCTTTCTTTTCGAGTAGTCCCTCCACAATCGCATCTATAAGAGAATTTAAATCGGTAGATTTTCGGGGACTGTCTGTTTTAAAATCTGTCTCTGTTAAATTATAGTCCGTTTTCGTTGTCATAGGCATTGATTATATTTAAAAGTTTAAATTTTCGTAGTCGGCTCCGATTACCAGTGTTACATCGAGATAAAAATCCGGTGATTCTTCTATGATTACCCTCTCTTCGTCTACTCCAATTGCCTGTGCTACTCTGTAGGCATTTTCCAAAGATCCACTTCTGGAAAGGATAAAACTGTGTTCGACATTAAAGTGATCAAAGTTTCCGGTTTCTACCACATCAAACCCAAACTCTCTGATTTTATCGGTATATCGTGTTGCCATTCCGGGAACACCACAACCGTTCAGCACTTCCAGCTGAATGATATTGGTTACAAATTCGGACTGGTCAACAGCTCTTTGATTTTCAATTCTTGGAAAAACTATTCTTGTTATTAAACTGGTGACCAGAATGAGTAATAAGACCCCTAAAAATCCAATGGCTGTATTTAAAAAGAGAGGAGTTGATTTATTCTTGCTGCTGTTTTGAGCCATCAAATAATATTAATAGCCAAATTGAGACCTTCCAAATGGATTTGAAGCGCCATACCGATCAAACATTCCGTAGCCTCTGTTGTAATATGGGCGCTGAGAGAATTGTACCGAGATGTGAGCGTTGTCGGAAATTCTGTAATCCAGCCTGGCCTGATCGATAATAATTTTGGCTCCAAAGTCGTTTTGTGCTCCCATGAAGCTATTCCCAAATGGTGAGTGCAGAACAGAAACATCAAATTGTGCGTTAAACCTATCACTGATATCGAAATTCATGTGATTGGTGTAGGCATTTAAATTCTGCATTTGACCACCATAATTGCTGAAGGACATGGTATAGGAGTGGTTCATAGTCATGTTAAGCAGATTCATCCAATCGCCTACGGCGTTATTGCCTGGTGTAGTTGCAACTGTAGCTGAGTATTCATCATACGATTGTACACCATCCCTAAACTGACCGTGGGACTGTGCGGCTGAAAAAGCTAGCAGTAAGAGAGTAAAAAGAAATATTTTCATAGATACAATTTTATACAGAGAACGAAACTATATGAAATAAATTATACTGAATTCAACACTGTTAGTAAATAGTAAATGATATTTCGATGGCAATTAACTCTGATATTGGTAATAAATACGTTCCTTGCTCAAAATCATAAAAAAATTTATCTTATTAAGCTTGAATATAATTCAAAACTTTTAACATAACCCCCAAAGTATTGAAGATGAAATTAACTGATTTCAAATTTGAAATCGATGAATTTAACGTACCTGAAGAACCAGTTGACCCAAGAGACTCCGCAAAACTTATGGTCCTTAATCGTGAAGAGAAGACCATAAAACACGAAACATTCTCCGATATTCACAAATATCTGAACGAAGGAGATGTCGTTGTGTATAACAACACTAAAGTGTTTCCCGCAAAGCTTAAGGGAAAAAAAGAGAAAACGGATGCGGATATTGAAGTTTTTTTACTGAGAGAACTTCAGCCTGAAAATATGCTGTGGGATGTATTGGTAGAACCTGCAAGGAAAATCAGAATTGGCAATAAGCTATATTTTGGCGAAGACCTGATGGCAGAAGTGGTTGATAATACAACGTCCAGAGGACGAACGATCCGGTTTTTGTATGAAGGCCCAAATGAGGATCTTTACAGCCGATTAGATGAAATTGGAGACATGCCACTCCCTCCTTATATAGAGAGAGAGCCAAAAGAGACAGATAAAGAGAGGTATCAAACAATTTTTGCAAAGGAACGCGGTGCTGTTGCTGCACCTACAGCCGGCATGCACTTTACTGAAGAACTTGTTGAAAAGCTAAAAAAGAAGGGAGTAGATTTTGTACCGGTAACTCTGCACATTGGCTGGGGTACATTTCGGCCTGTTGAAGTGGAAGACCTGACCAAGCACAGGATGGATTCGGAAAACTACTACATATCGAAAGAGTCTTCTGACCGGATTAACGAGGCACTTAATAGTAAGAAAAGCCGTGTGATTGCGTGCGGTACCTCAGCTGTGAGAGTGATTGAAACCAGCGTGATGGCAAGCGGAATGTCGAAACCCGGAACCGGATGGACAGATAAGTTTATATACCCAGACTATCCATTCAAAATTACTGAAGGGATTATTACAAATTTCCACAGGCCCGAATCTACACTATTAATGCTTGCTGCAGCTTTCGGCGGCTTTGAGTTTATTAAAGAGTCGTACAAAGAAGCAGTTAAAAAAGACTATCGTTTCTTCTCTTTTGGAGATGCAATGTTTATCCAATAAATACTTCATTCGTGGAAAAACAACAGGTGGGTTTAATTGTGCCGGCTGCAGGCGCCGGAAAAAGGCTTGGGGAGCAGATTCCCAAGCCCTACCTGACGCTTGCGGGAAAAACGGTACTAGAACATACGTTAGAGGCATTTGCTAATGTGAAAAGCCTGGGGGAAGTTATTGTTGCTACTTCTGAAGAGTATGTTGACAGCACCAATGAGATCCTGGAAAGGGTATTCCCTGAAATTAATACGTTTGTTGTTTTAGGAGGAGAGGAGCGTCAGGACTCGATTCGAAATGCACTTGCTAAAATTTCTGGAAAAACCGGTCTCATTGCGGTTCATGATGCTGTAAGGCCTTTTGTTGAGTTAAAGGAGATTAACAAATGCATTAAAGGCGCCACGCGATGGGGTGGTGCTATTTTGGGTACGCCTGCAAAAAATACGATCAAAAAGGTAAATGAAAACCTGGAAATTACGGACACTCCTGATCGTAGCTATTTATGGGAGGCACAGACCCCTCAAATATTTTGGGCAGCACTAGTTCGTGAAGCTTACGATTATGCGTATCACCATAACGTGAAAGGCTTTGATGACTCTTCGCTTGTTGAGAAAATAGGTGGTAAAGTTGTCCTGATTAAAGGATCGGATAAAAATTTTAAAATCACATACCCTACTGATCTTAAAATCGCAGAAATATTGTTAAAAGAACAATCCGCATGAGTATCAGGGTAGGCTTGGGATTCGATACGCATCAGTTTGAGAAAGGCCGGGATTTGATTCTGGGTGGCGTTAAAATTGAGCATCATAAAGGCTTAAAGGGTCATTCTGATGCAGATGTACTTTGCCACGCGATAACCGATGCACTTTTGGGAGCGCTGGCCCTGGGAGACATAGGAACCCACTTTCCTGATGATGATCCCGCATATAAGAATGCCGACAGCATCGAAATGCTGAAAAAGGTGAACTCCCTTATTAAAAAAGAAGGCTATAGTATCGTTAATATTGATTCTGTTGTGATCGCTGAGAAACCGAAATTAATGCCTTATATCGGGCGAATACAGGTAAAAATTGCCGATTCACTGGGCCTCAATCATGACCAGGTGTCGGTTAAAGCAACAACCAGCGAAAAGATGGGGTATATTGGCAGGGAAGAGGGAATTAATTCACAGGCAATTGTTTTGATTCAGAAAATCTGATTATGGAAATATATCTGGATCAAATTGTGGAGTGGATAAAAACACTTTCACCGATTGGTATTTACACTATATTTGCAACCGTAGCATATCTTGAAAATATTATTCCGCCATTACCCGGAGATATCCTTGTAGCGTTTGGGGGGTATCTTGCTGCCGAGCAGATAATCGGGTTTGCTCCGGCCCTTGCTGTTACCACGGTATGCTCCGTTTTTGGATTTGTTACTGTGTATGGAATAGGGGCCCACTTTGGTGATAAAATTGAGGAGTACAGAAATAAGTTTTGGCTGGCAAAATTAGTAGATATTAAATATTACGATAAAGCAAAAATGTGGATGGCACAGTGGGGACAGCTCGTAATTCTAATGAACAGGTTTTTAGCAGGCACCCGCTCGGTAATATCTATTGTTGCTGGAGTAACGCGCACAAAGTTTTCTACAACAGTAATAAGTTCTCTGTTGAGCTCTCTGATCTGGAATACCATTCTGCTATCATTTGGATGGATTGTACACGAAAACTGGCAAACGATCGGCCATTACCTGAATATTTATGGGTGGATTATTCTGGGTTTGATTGCTCTCGGCCTCATCCTCCGATATCTCTACGGGAAAAGAAAAAATAAATGAAATTCCGGTGTTGCTTAATTGATGAGATGTTTTTAGCTTATAAGTCTTTCGCTTGAAGGGAAAGATATACCCAAAAACTAGTAAAAAGCGCAAGAAAAAATTTTGAAATATTGATTTAGCCAGTGTAGCTCAGGGGTAGAGCAGCGGTTTTGTAAACCGCCGGTCGTCGGTTCGAATCCGGCCACTGGCTCGCTTAAAATTTTATTTTAAGTAGAAAGAAGGGGGGATACCAAAGTGGCCAACTGGGGCAGACTGTAAATCTGTTGTCGTAAGACTTCGTAGGTTCGAATCCTGCTCCCCCCACGCAACTTTAAAAAGAAGGAGTATCCGGGTTGTATAAATTTATGAAAAGAAAATTCCGGAGTGTAAAAGCGGGCGTAACTCAATTGGTAGAGTGTCACCCTTCCAAGGTGAATGTTGCCGGTTCGACTCCGGTCGCCCGCTCACTGAAAAAAGCCGATATAGCTCAGGGGTAGAGCACTTCCATGGTAAGGAAGGGGTCGTCGGTTCAAATCCGACTATCGGCTCTTCAGGTTGAACGTTTCAAACATTATAATAACACAAATTAATTAACCATGGCAAAAGAGACATTTCAACGTACCAAGCCCCATGTGAACATCGGTACGATTGGTCACGTGGATCACGGTAAGACGACCTTAACAGCGGCGATAACGACGGTAATGGCGAAGACCTACGGCGGGGTTGCCAAGAAATTTGATGAGATTGACAATGCTCCTGAGGAGCGCGAGCGTGGGATTACCATTGCGACCGCCCACGTGGAGTATGAAACCGAGGCGCGTCACTACGCCCATGTGGACTGTCCGGGTCACGCCGACTATGTGAAGAACATGGTAACGGGTGCTGCTCAGATGGACGGGGCGATATTGGTGGTTGCGGCTACCGACGGCCCGATGCCACAGACCCGCGAGCACATTCTTCTGGCCCGCCAGGTAGGGGTACCCCAGATCGTTGTGTTTATGAACAAGACCGATCTTGTGGATGATGAAGAGCTGATTGAGCTGGTTGAGCTTGAGATTCGTGAGCTTCTGACCTCCTATGAATTTGACGGGGACAACATTCCTGTGATTCAGGGAAGTGCCCTGAAAGCCCTGGAAGGCGACGCCGATGCTGAAGCGGCCATGGTAGAGCTGATGGATGCTGTGGATGAGACGATTCCAACGCCTGCGCGGGATGTGGACAAGCCATTTTTGATGCCTGTAGAGGATGTATTTTCAATTACCGGGCGTGGCACGGTGGCTACCGGACGAATTGAGCGTGGCGTGATCAAGCTCAACGATGAGGTGGAGATTGTCGGGATTGTAGAAGAGCCGATGAAGAGTGTGGTTACCGGTATTGAGATGTTCCGCCGGCTGCTGGATGAAGGCCAGGCTGGTGATAATGCGGGTATTCTGCTGCGCGGAATCAACAAGGAGCAGCTGCAGCGCGGTATGGTACTGTGCAAGCCGGGCTCGATCAACCCGCACAAAGGGTTTGAGTGCGAGGTATACGTACTGAGCAAAGATGAAGGTGGACGACATACGCCGTTTTTCAAAGGCTACCGTCCGCAGTTCTATTTCCGTACGACCGATGTAACGGGAGCCTGTGAGCTGCCGGAGGGTGTGGAAATGGTGATGCCGGGCGATAATGTGAAGATGAATGTGAAGTTAATACAGCCGGTTGCTATGGAAGCGGGACTTCGGTTTGCTATCCGTGAAGGCGGACGAACCGTGGGTGCCGGCGTTGTAACTAAAATTAATGAGTAAGAGGCTTTAAAACGTGGCATCACAACAAAAGATCAGAATCAAACTAAAGTCATACGATCATAACCTGATTGATAAATCAGCTGAGAAGATTATTCAAACAGTGAAATCCACAGGTGCTGTTGTATCAGGGCCCATTCCACTGCCAACGAATAAAAATATCATTACTGTAAACCGATCGGTTCATGTAAACAAGAAATCTCGTGAGCAGTTTGAGTACAGATCGCACAAGAGATTGATCGATATTCTATCAACAGGTTCACAAACAATCGATGCACTGATGAAGCTCGAACTTCCATCCGGTGTTGATGTTGAAATCAAAGTTTAGTAATCCAATAGGTATATAAAAATGAGTGGATTAATTGGTAAGAAAGTAGGAATGACAAGCATTTT
>DATGBT010000025.1:0-3422 GCA_035312505.1 Balneolaceae bacterium
CTTCTCAAGATCTTTCGTGATGAGTTTTCGGGCTTCAAAACGGTCTTTGTCTACATAATGTTCTGCAACCTCTGCAACGGTGCCATCAGCGTTAAGCATATCGATGATTTCAAGACCATGCTTTTCACCAATTTCGTAATCATTGATATCGTGGGCTGGAGTTATTTTCAGGCAACCGGTGCCATATTCCGGATCCACATAGTCATCGGAGATCAAAGGGACTTCCCGGTTTATGATGGGAATAATGACTGTTTTTCCGGAGAGATGGGAATACCGGTTGTCAGCCGGGTTCACACAAACGGCTGTATCGGCCAAAATAGTTTCGGGCCGGGTTGTCGCGATGGTGATGAATTCGTCTGAATTCTTAACAGGATATTTTACATAGTAAAGCTTTGATTGAACCTCTTTATGAATCACCTCTTCGTCACTAAGCGCAGTTTGCGCGGCCGGATCCCAGTTTACCATTCGCTGCCCCCGGTAAATGTAGCCGCGGTCGTAGAGTTCAATGAAGCAATCTAATACCGTATCATAAAGATCATCTTCCAAAGTAAAACGGGTACGTTTCCAGTCGCACGAAGCTCCAAGCTTTTTTAGCTGTTGAAGTATGATACCGCCGTGTTCATCGGTCCAGTCCCACGCGTGCTTTAAAAAATCATCGCGGGTGAGGTCGCTCTTTTTAATCCCCTGCTTTCTTAATTTTTGAACCACTTTTGCTTCCGTAGCAATAGATGCATGATCTGTTCCGGGAACCCAGCAGGTATTAAAGCCATTCATTCGGGCCCTGCGTACCAGAACATCCTGTATGGTATTGTTGAGCATATGGCCCATGTGCAGTACACCCGTAACATTTGGAGGGGGAATCACCACAGAATAGGATTCCCGTTCATCGGGCTCGGAGTGGAAGTAGTTCTGTTCTTCCCAATACTGATACCATTTCTCTTCAGTTTCTGATGGGTCGTACTGTTTGGGTATTTCGCTTAAGGAATCTGTAGAAGTCATAAAATAGGTTCAGTCAGTAGGAGAGTCTAAATGTGTTAATAGAAGAGGGTTCTGTGGAAGCAACCCTGTTATTTTAACGATCTGTTGACTTATTTCACTCGCTTCATGCGAACGCCAAAGTGGCCGTCGCAACCGTGTTTGTGTGGCAGGGTTTGGTAGGCTAGCCCACCTTCTGCCAATACCTCTTCGGGAAGGAATTCATCCAGAGGCTCTAATTCGTAGTTGTCGTATTTATCAAGAAACTTTTGGATCTGCTCCCAGTTCTCTTCAGGTTCAATAGAACAGGTACTGTAAACCAGTCGTCCACCGCGTGTTACATGATTTGCGGCTTCATCTAGAAGCTCTTCCTGAAGTTTAATAGAATTTTCAAGCTCTTCTTCGGTGCGTTTCCAGCGAAGATCAGCCCGCTTACTCAAAACTCCGGTTCCGGTACAGGGTGCATCAAGCAGAACACCGTCGGCCAGCTTTAAATTAAGTTCCCGAACATCATCCTGTCGTATCCTGATATTCTCTGCATGGTAGTCCATAGCGCTTTGGGCAAGAAGCTCGAGCCTGTTGGGATTTACATCTACAGCGGTTATGCTGCCGGTAGCTTCCATCATGTCCGACATTACAATGCTTTTAGTTCCGGGCGCTGCGCAGAGATCATAAATTGTTTCTCCTGGCATGGGTTCCAGAATCGTTGGAGCGAATCCGGCAGCAATATCCTGCACAAGGCAAATACCTTTTTTAAGAAGACCTTTTGAGATAAAAGGAGCAACCGAATCAACTTTAAAATAGCCAGGCAGCCACTCGCTCTCCTCAAACTCAATATCGAGTTTCTCCATTCGAAGTTTAAAATTGGATATTTTTGTTCGCAGGTTATTTACACGAACATAGTAATTTGGCCTCTGGTTATTAGCCTGCATCAGCTGAAATGCTTCGCGCTCTCCAAAGCGTTTTACCCACCTCTTTACCATCCATTCGGGGTGAGAAAATGTCGTGGCTATTAATTTTGTACGGTCTTTAAAAGCAGGTTTTGGCAGATTTTTAATATCTCGCTGGATATTTCGGAGGATAGCGTTTACAAGGTCGCCGGCTTTGGATCCAAGGGTGTACTTAATCAACTCTACCGACTCGTTAATCGTAGCGTAATCCGGTGTACCACCCATAAACAAAAGTTCATATAAACCAAGACGTAACACATTTTTTAAACGAGGTTTCATCTCGTCAACCTTTATACTCGAGAACTCATCAATAATGAAATCGAGATAGCTCCTGCGACGCAGAATATTCTGTACATATTCTCTGACTTGCGAACGTTCACGGGGTTCAAGGTCGTTAGCCTCAGCATAATTCAGGGTTCCATTTTCGTCAAACGTAACAAGTAGGTCTATACTAACGGATCGTGCTGTCGCTTCTTTTTCCAATGCTTTACGGGCTTTAAAATGTTATAAATCTGTCGTTGTCGTATGTGTACTATCTCAGCTTTACCTTGAATAGAAAACAGTTTTAAATATAGCAGTTTAAGGCTCTTTTTGCTAATTCACTGTTTGATAAATTCGAAGCCGCATTCAAATGTAACTGCAGGATTTCATCATCAGAATTTACATAGCCGTCACATTTTGAGATTGATGCTATTTTTGATCTGTATATTCGTATTTTTGGCACTGAATTAATCAGAAAAAACTTTATGACAAATCCTATTACAGAGATACAAACCGAAACAGGCAAAACAACTCTTCAGAACGGATTAACCGTTGTTACAGAACAGATCGACAGCGTTAGGAGCATCTCCGTTGGAATATGGATAAAAACCGGCAGCAGAAATGAGTCTGAAAAGATGGCCGGTGTTACCCATTTTCTGGAACATATGCTATTTAAGGGCACTGAAAAACGCAGTTCCTATGATATTGCACAAAGCATGGAGTCTGTTGGCGGATATTTGAATGCGTTCACATCTACCGAATATACCTGTTACTATGCGCGATGCCTCGATACCAAACTCGAACGGGCCATCGAGGTTCTGTCTGATATGGTATTGAATTCGCAATTTCCTGAAGAGGAACTCGAGAAAGAGAAGAAAGTTGTGCTCGAAGAGATGAAGATGTATAAAGACAGCCCGGAAGATGTTGTTTTTGAAGAGTTCAGCAGTCATGTGTTTAGGGATCACCCTATTGGACGTCCTGTTTTAGGATACGAAGAAACGGTCTCCGGTTTTAAACGAGACGATCTTTTTGATTACGTAGATCTTCGCTACCGGCCCGATAATATGCTTGTTGCTATCGCGGGTAATGTTGACCATGATGAGGCGGTACGTCTGGTGAGTAGCTACCTGAGTCAGAAGTCCGGTGTTACGGAGGCTCAGGAAAGACAACCGCTGGAGCCTTACGAAGTATTTAACACCTTAATTAAGAAGCCTATTGAACAAACTCACATGATAA
>DATGBT010000026.1:0-17347 GCA_035312505.1 Balneolaceae bacterium
ATTACAATATTTCCCTCAGACTTGAATAGCCTTTCAGAAAAATTGAAAGTGCTCATTAGAAATTAAATGGTAAATTTACAGCTGAATTAATTGTATTAGTGAGCACTTAACACAAAATTCAGACTTATTCAGAATACAGATTTGCGTTCTATAACAAGCAAATTAAGCGGACGCGGACGGAGCTTGGCAATCATTTTCCGTAAAATTTATTTTCTGGGCTTTTACTAAGTCCTAATTCCCGCGCCGCTTATTTGCCAAACCGTTATACCCACTATTCGACAATCTAACTTCTTCCGGTTTTCATCGTTAATAATTACATTCAGATAAACTAAACACTTTTCCTATGATCACCGACTTAAAAGAGATTGAAAATTCAGCACTGAATCTAAATAAAAAGGATAAAGCACGTCTGGCTGATAAATTATTGCAAAGCATTCATGGCAAAATTGATCCTGAAATTGAACAGGCCTGGATTGAGGAAGTACAAAAGAGAAAAGAGTCACTTAAATCGGGCGAAGCTTCCCTCCACTCAGCTTCGGATGTCATAAATGAAGCAAGAAAACGTCTTCAAAAGTGACTATTAAACTTCATTCAGAAGCCAGAAAAGAATTTTTTGAAGCGGCTGAGTATTACGAGGAACAGGTTGTTGGTCTAGGTGATGATTTTATTAATGAAATAGAAAAAGTATTCGCTGTTATAGAACAACAGCCAGCGTCTGGCACTAAAATCACGAATACTGAAAGAAGGTTCTTGGTTTCTCGCTTTCCATATGGAATAATTTATTCTGTTGAAGTTGATCAAATAATAATTTTCGCTGTGATGGATTTAAGACGAAAACCAGGTTACTGGAAATCCCGAAGATAAACTGTGGGTATAACCAGCAATTCCTGCTGACGGGTTCGCGTTGGTTGCTCGGCATTTGAGCTGATTACCCCGCAGTAGAATTGCCAAACCGTTATACCTCCCTCTCTCACAATAAATAATACTTGAATAAGTTAACATAATTGTTAACATTAGGCTTGTGAAAGAAATCAAGTTTTATAAAACCCAATCAGGCAAAATTCCGGTTAAGGAGTTTTTGGATTCTTTACCATCCAAGCATGCTCAAAAAGTTACTTGGGTTCTTGAGTTAGTAGAGAAATTAGACCAGATTCCGGTTCAATATTTCAAAAAGCTCAAAAGTACCGATGACATTTGGGAAGTTCGGGCAAGGATTGGCTCAAACAGTTTTCGATTGTTGGGTTTTATAGATAATGAAGAATTTATCATTCTCACCAATGGATTTTCCAAAAAATCACAGAAAACACCTAAACAGGAAATCGGCTTAGCGGAACAACGAAAAGCCGATTACCTATCTCGTAAAGGAGGAACATAAAATGAGTGATCTTCAAGCTTATATCAGTGAACGGAAAAAATCAGATCCCGATTTTGCGGAAGGATATGAAGAAGGATTCCGAAACTTTAAAATTGGTGTGCTTTTAAAGCAAGCCCGTGAGGAAGCAGGCCTGACTCAGGATGAGCTCGCCAAACAATTAAACACGAAAAAAACAGCCATCTCACGAATCGAGAATCATGCCGAAGACATTCGGCTTTCAACTTTAGAGAAGTATGCCCAGGCATTTGGAAAAAAACTCAGAGTTGAACTCGTAGAGTGAGGGAGGCATAACCAGCGGCTCAAACGGAAGAGTTTGAGGTTCGGGGCTTTGGAGGGTTGGTTGCCTCGCCATTTATTTGCCACCCCGTTATCCTACTTTAATTAATCATAACATCAAATTTAGATATGGGTGAAAAAAACCATTATTTCACATATACCGTTTTGATGTTTACAAACTCCTTAATGCCATAATGTGAAAGCTCTCTGCCGTAGCCGCTTTCCATTACACCACCAAAGGGCAGTCTCGGATCAGATTTCACAAACTGGTTGACAAAACAGCAGCCTGCATTCAGTTTTTTAGCTGCAATAAGCCGCCCTTTTTCTTCATCCTCAGTAAATACGGCAGCTCCCAGTCCGAATTTACTGTCGTTTGCAATGCGGATTGCGTCCTCTTCATCCTTGGCTTCTATGATGGCTGCTACCGGACCAAAAAGCTCCTCTTCATAGGCCGGCATACCCGGTGCTACATTCGTCAGGATTGTTGGCGGATACCATGCTCCTTTTCTGTTTGGAATTTTGCCGCCCAGAATGCATTTCGCACCGTTTTCTATACTTTTCTGTACCTGTTCATGAAGTTCATCACGCAGATCATTTCTGGCTTGCGGTCCGAGATCAGACTCCTCATCCATCGGGGCACCCATCGTTTTCGATCTCATTTGTTCCGTAAATTTCCCGGTAAATTCATCCAGTACCGATTCAACCACAATAAAGCGTTTCGCAGCTATACAGCTCTGTCCGCTGTTAATCAACCGGCTGGTGGCACAGGTTTGGGCTGCTGTTTCTAAGTCGGCATCTTCCAGTATCAGGTATGGATCACTTCCGCCCAGCTCCATAACGGTTTTCTTCAACAGAGACCCCGCTTTCTCCGCAACCGCTTTACCGGCGGGTACGCTTCCGGTTAGTGTTACAGCTTTTATGACCGGGTTTTCGATGACATTGGCCACATTTTTCCCGGGAACTTTTATTGTTCGAAACAGATGCTCGGGGAAGCCGGCTTCCCGGAAGATTTCTTCTATGGCAAGTGCACACCCTGTTACGTTTGATGCGTGTTTCAGTACGCCTGCGTTGCCGGCCATTAATCCGGGGGCAGCAAACCGAAATACCTGCCAAAACGGGAAGTTCCAGGGCATCACCGCCAGAATAACGCCCAAGGGTCTGAATGTTACAAAGCTCTGCGAAGCATCGGTTTCAATAACCTCATCTGATAGAAACTCAACAGCGTTCTCAGCGTAGTAATCACACACCCATGCACATTTTTCCACCTCAGAACGTGCACCGGATATTGGTTTCCCCATTTCATGAGTCATAAGTTTTGCATAGCGTTCGCTGTTGGCTCTCAGAACCTCTGCAGCAATCTTCATCAGACGGGATCGCTCACTGAACTCTGTTTTTTCCCACGATTGTTGAGCCTTATCAACATTTTCAAGTATGGAATCTATTTCTTGCCGCGTGTGCTCATTATAGGATTCGATTTTCTCTTCTGTAGCGGGATTTATAGACTGTAACATAATTATGCACCAATATTTTATATGATTTATATACTCTTAATCTATAAAACACCCCTCAGTTTGAAAAAGTTTTTGCGCTGTACTGACAAATAAGTTGTCAAGCTCCAAGCAAAGTCAGATTTTACGATCCTATATCTAAAATAAGAACCAGCATCAGCACCCACTATGAAAAAAGGAGCCATTGCGGCCGGACACCGGGATACGGCAAAAGCCGCAGAAGAGATTCTGAATGATGGAGGCAATGCATTCGATGCGGCTGTTGCAGCCCAGTTTGCAGCCTGCGTTGCTGAACCGGTTTTATGTTCACTGGGAGGCGGAGGCTTTCTTTTAGCCACCACTGTTGGTGGCACCAAAACGCTGTATGACTATTTTGTTCAAACTCCTGTCACCGATCGTTCCCGTGATGTAGATTTCCGCTCAATTATTGCGGACTTTGGTTTTGCTCAGCAGGAATTTCACATAGGCACCGGATCCGTTGCCACGCCGGGAATGATAAAAGGGCTGTTTGCTGTGTACAGGGATCTTTGCTCGCTGCCCATGGAGCGTCTCATCGAGCCGGCGGTCCACCTTGCCAGAAATGGGGTTGAAATCAATAAATTTCAGGGAGAAATCTTTGAAATCATTAAGCCGATCTACCTCTCGACGGCGCAAAGCAGGTCTCTGTTTGGAAGAGCAGACAACCCGAATAGATTAAAAGGGGAGGGGGATGTTCAGAAGCTTACGGATTTTGCCGATTTTTTGGAAAATTTGGCGCTGGAAGGAGAGGAATTGTTCTACAAAGGGGAAATAGCTGCTTCTGTTGCTGAACTCTGCAGGGATGAGGGGGGATTTCTGACCAGAGACGATTTTGAGTCCTATCAGGCAATAAAAAGGAAGCCCCTTCACTTCTCCTGCCTTGAAAATGATATTTATCTGAATCCACCTCCATCCTCAGGTGGCGTTTTGGTAGCTTTTGCGCTGAAATTACTATCATCACTGCCAAAACCTGAACGCCCGGCGAATGATACTGATTGGGCTGTTCTCATATCATTTTTGCAGGTAGCGACGGAGAAAGCAAGAGTGGATGCGATGATAAGGAATCCTGATTCTGATTTGGAAAGCATTTTAGAGAGTGCCTCTGTTGATGCATATAAAAATGAAGTGCTTGATAAAAAGGAGTCTTTTAGAGGAACAACCCATATGAGTATTATTGATGAGGAGGGAAATGTTGCAAGTTTAACCTTGAGCAACGGAGAAGGTAGCGGACTGCTAATACCCGGCACGAATATTATGCTGAACAACATGCTGGGCGAGGAGGATTTGAATCCGAACGGATTTCATCGCTGGAGTCCCAATTCCAGGATGACATCGATGATGGCTCCGGGCATTGCAACGGAGAAAAACAAAGGGGTAATGGCTTTTGGTTCAGGTGGGTCAACCCGAATACGAACGGCTATTTTGCAACTTCTTATTCATATTTTTTACAGAGATATGGATCTTGAAGATGCTGTAATGTCTCCGCGACTGCATGTGGAGTCGGGATTTTTACATATGGAGCAAGGTCTGGCTGAGAAAGCAGTGTCGAAGCTGGCAGAATATTATCCGAAAAACCGATGCTGGGATCGTAAAAGCCTGTTCTTTGGGGGAACACACGTTTCTGAAAAGAAGGGAAATACGTATCGGGCAGTTGGTGACCCGCGCCGAGGCGGGGTTTCGATTGTTCTGTAATACTATCCTGTATAAACCGGTAAAAGTTCAGGAACTACCCTCTTAGCTCGGCTATCTGAAGTAATTTTTGAAGTCCATCAACCCGCTGTTCATTTCCACTTTTGGTGTAGCTGTGTTTTAAATTCCGAATGCATCGAACCAGTATATCAGATTCATCCGCTTTTTCGAGATGTTCCGGACGAGGCTCAATACCATTTTTTTTCAGGAAGTAACAGCACTGGTTGTAGGTGACAATGGTGCCGCCATCAAACGGGTCTATCAAAATATCCTGGTTATGCGTTTTATACATCAGCATAAAGTGAATGGGCATATTAACCCCGTAAAACGGCAGATTTAACCGTCTTCCCAAAAACATTACCACTGTGCTGAGCATAATAGGCAATCCTTTCCGGCGATCTATAACGCGATCGAGGTAGGCATTATCAGGATGGTGATAGTCAGATGAATCTCCCCGAAACCGAAGTTCCCTGAAGACATATTGCAGCAAAATCTGCATTTTTTCGGTTATAGAGGGGGTGTATGCAATCTCGCTGCCGATTTGAGAACTGAGTTTATCCAGTTTTTTCTGATACTCCTGAACCCTGAGGGTAGGGTTCCCAAACTTGCTCAGCGTTAAAAGTGCATACTCCAGCTGTCGTCTGTTCGAAACTCCCTGTTCCAGAATATCTGAAAATTCATCCAGCACGTTGTTGAATGTAATCTGGTATATAATTTCTGAGATGGACTCTTTTTCTGAATTTCGAATGGTTTCGCTGCGATACTGATCCAGCAGGGGTACAGCGTGTTCACCAATTTCTTTAAATCGTTTTTGAACACCGGTCTGAACTTCTGGATCGGGATCGTCGAGCAGATAGATCAGGGACTCAATCTCTTTTTTACTGGATATGTTACTCATGAAAAATCAAAATATTCAGAATGAAAAATAAACTTAAGCAGCCTGAGTCAGGCTGTGAATACCTGCCAAAGGAACGTGTGGAATGGCAAATAAGTTTACAAATTAGTGATTCTTTGAGAGAAAGATTAAAATAGTTTATCATTCATTATTACATATTTACAGTTCAGATACAACGAAGCCGGTAACCAACTATATCTATTATGAAGACCGCCAATCCGTTAGCCGAAAACAAACCTGATCAGACAGAGAAAACATCAATACGAAACAAGCTCAAAGAACACTACAAGAGTGTACGCAGTTTCACGGAGTCGTTGACAGAATCCCTTGAAACGGAAGATTTTGTGATACAGGCTATGGAAAATGCCAGCCCTGCAAAATGGCACCTTGCCCACACAACGTGGTTTTTCGAGGTATTCATTTTGAAACATGCCCTTTCTGGTTTTGAATCGATGCACCCGCAGTATGATTATATTTTTAACTCCTATTATGTGCAGACCAGCGATCCGCACTGCAGGGATAAACGAGGAAATTTGTCGAGGCC
Organism: Balneolaceae bacterium; assembly: GCA_035312505.1. Taxonomy (GTDB): domain Bacteria; phylum Bacteroidota; class Rhodothermia; order Balneolales; family Balneolaceae; genus Rhodohalobacter. The sequence goes on from DATGBT010000026.1 coordinate 6,306, forward strand.
AACCGTAAAGCAGGTGTTTGAGTACAGGAAATATGTTGATGATCATATGCTCGGTTTAATAGATGATTTGACGGACAAAGCATTTGAAACATGGGCGCCGGTTATTGAAGTGGGTATTCATCATGAGCAGCAGCACCAGGAGCTCTTGCTCACAGATCTTAAATATATGTTCGCTCAAAATCCGCTCTATCCGATTTACAAAGAGAGCAGCAGGCCATCAGTAGATCAGCTGCCGGAAATGGGCTGGGTATCTTTTGATGAGGGAGTCTTTCAGATAGGTCACAAAGGGGGTGAGTTTGGATATGACAATGAGTTCCCGGAACACAAAACCTACATTCATGATTTTGCTATTGCGGACCGTCTGGTTACCAACGGTGAGTATCTGGAGTTTATACAAAACGGGGGATATAAAGATCCCAAATGGTGGCTCGATGAGGGTTTCGCAGCTGTTGAAAGTGAAGGGTGGGACCGCCCTCTTTATTGGGTTCAGCGAGATGGTGAATGGTACCACTTTACACTGAGCGGGCTCGAAAAGCTCGATAAAAATGAACCGGTAACCCATGTGAGTTATTTTGAAGCCGATGCCTACGCACGTTGGAAAGGTTTTCGGTTGCCCACCGAACAGGAGTGGGAACTTGCCTCCAAAAATGAGCCGATGAAAGGGTCTTTTGTAGAGAAAAAGCACTACCATCCCGCATCTCTCAACGATAAAAACAGGGGCGAGAAACTACACCAGATGTTTGGGGATGTGTGGCAGTGGACACAAAGCGCATATGCACCCTATCCTGGCTATAAACCATTTCCAGGAGCTTTAGGCGAATATAACGGCAAATTTATGGTGAACCAGTATGTGCTGCGCGGGGGGTCTTGTGCAACATCCACTTCGCATATAAGGAAAACCTATCGAAACTTTTTTCATGCAGGATCAAGATGGCAGTTTTCCGGGATTCGCCTTGCTAAAACAAACTCCTAACCTAAAGGGCTTTAAACAGAATAACCGATACCGATAGATGAAAAAAACGGATGAAGAGACTGTGTCTGCCCGGCTGGAAGCGGATGTAATGAAAGGACTTCAAAAAAAACAGAAAACAATACCCAGTAAATACTTTTATGATGAGCGTGGGTCGAAGCTATTTGAAGAGATCTGCAGGCTTGAGGAGTATTATCCCACCCGAACCGAGCTCTCCATCCTGGAAAAACACATTCAGGAAATTACTGATTCGGTTGGAAAAAAAACTCTTTTAATAGAGTTTGGAAGCGGCAGCAGCTATAAAACAAGAGTTATACTGAAGCATGCAAATGAACTAACCGGTTATCTGCCTGTGGATATCTCCGGTGATTTTTTATTAGCCGAAGCTGAAAAACTCAGATCTGAGTTTCCCGATTTACAAATCTATCCTCATGAAGCCGACTACACCAAACCCTTTGACATAGAGAACTATGGAGAGCAAAAGCGGGTGGTCTACTTTCCCGGATCAACCGTTGGAAACTTTACTCCCGATAACGCCCGGAAATTTCTTGGTAAAACGGCTGGTATGCTTCAAAAAGGCGATGGCCTTCTGATTGGAGTGGATGCAAAGAAATCATCTGAAATTTTGGAGCGCGCCTACGATGATGCCAAGGGAATCACAGCCGCATTTAATAAAAATCTGCTCCGGCGGTTAAACCAAGAGCTGGATAGCACATTCGATGTAGAAAAGTTTCGCCACGAGGCAGTTTATAACAGGCATGAGGGCAGGGTAGAGATGCACCTGGTTAGTTTGAGCGATCAGAAAGTTGGGGTTGGAGGAAGCGAAATATCATTTAAAGAGGGAGAGAGCATTCATACTGAAAACTCCTACAAATATGATGCGGATGAGTTTGCTGCTCTTTTAGCCGGCGATTATACTCTTGAGAATCGGTGGACAGACAGCCGCAATTGGTTTAATATTTTCTACTTTTCGGTACGATAATTTGCGTCACTTGAGTGTTTAAAGTTCCCTTTCTGAAATACAGTCGAATATATTATCATTTTTACGTTTCTTTTCATGATGTATCAGAAAAGTTTTTTTCTATGGACAATGAAAAATTCTATGTTTTTTTAAAACAGAATTGTATCGTTAACAGACCAAGATTACATGTATTGCAAGCTGTTTGGTACATGTAAACTACTGTGCCCGACCATTTAATTTTCACGAAAAATCCGGCTCAAAATGGGTGTTGAGACTGTAAAACTGGCAGAAAACAGAGAGCAAATACAGGAATTTAGTAAGTATTTGCTGAAGGATATCCGGGCAATGGAAAAAATGCTTGAGAATAACCTTTTTGAGACCGACAAAGTAAGAATAGGAGCCGAACAGGAGCTCTGCCTTGTAGACCGGCATGCAAAACCCTCCCCTATTTCTGTTGACCTGCTGGATTCGATGCAGGACGATATGTTCACCACCGAGCTTGCTCTGTTCAATCTCGAGTCGAATCTTGAGCCACTTGATTTTAAGGGAACGTGCCTGTCCGAAATGGAAGCCTCTATTTTAGGGCAGCTTGATAAGGTAAGGGAAGCAGTAAAGAAATTTGAAGGGGATATCGTTCTTACAGGAGTGCTGCCAACCATCCGGAAGTCTGATTTGGATATTGAAAATTTGACACCGCTTCCGAGATACCACGCTCTCTGTGATGCCATCAATAAGCTAAGGGGAGACGAATATGATCTGCGCATACAGGGAATGGATGAATTGCTGATGAGGTTTGACTCACCTCTGCTGGAAGCCTGTAATACCGGTTTTCAGGTACATATGCAGGTACATCCCGATGAATTTGTTCAGAAATATAATATAGCGCAGGCAATTACCGGCCCTGTGCTCGCTTCGGCGGTTAACTCCCCGCTTCTGTTTGGTAAGCGGCTGTGGGCTGAAACAAGGGTTGCCCTTTTTCAGCAGTCGGTTGATACTCGAAAAGTGGGGGACCATCTTCGGGATAGCAGTCCCCGCGTTACATTTGGGAATGAATGGCTTAAAAAATCCATCCTGGAAATCTATAAAGAAGATATTGCCCGTTATCGTGTGATGTTGAGCTCCAGTGTAACTGAAGACGTTGAGGAGCTTCTTGAAAATGGGGGTATTCCTAAACTTATGGCGCTTCAGGTTCATAATGGAACCGTATATCGGTGGAATCGACCCTGTTACGGTATTAGCAGGGGGAAACCGCACCTCAGAATTGAAAACCGGGTGTTTCCATCAGGGCCTACGGTAACCGACGAAATTGCCAATGCCTCATTTTGGCTGGGATTACTGAATGGGATGGGAGATCACTATAATGACATTACAGAGAAGCTGGATTTTGATGACGCTAAAATGAATTTTATTGCAGCATCGAAACTGGGGCTGGATACAAAATTTAAATGGGCAGGCGATAAACGATATTCTGCAGTGGAACTCATTAACGAAGAGCTGCTGCCCATAGCCAGGCACGGCCTTGAAAAAGCCGGTGTTTACGGTGGCGACATAGATAGCTACCTCGATGTAATCAGGCAGCGAACTGAATCAGCTCAAACCGGTAGCTACTGGATGGTAAAATCCTACAATTCCCTCAGTAAGGATGTGTCACGGGAACAGGCACTTACAGCGGTTACCAACGCCATGATCAAAAATCAAAAAAAGGGTGAGCCTGTTCATAAGTGGGGGTTGGCAAAACTTGATGATATGGAAATGTGGCAGCCGTCATCTCTGCTGGTAGAAGAGTTTATGACCACCGATCTGTTTACCGTTCAAAAAGATGATATTGTTGAATTGGTTGCCAATCTATTTGAGTGGCGAAGAATTCGCTATGTACCGGTTGAAGATGACAGCAAGCATTTGGTGGGTCTGATTACAATGCGCATGATTTTCAGGGAGTTCAATAATATATTACATAATAAGGGCTCCGAAAGTAAAGCCGTAGAGGATATTATGATTAAAAACCCGATTACGATTCATCCGGAAGCTTCCATATTAGAAGCAATCGATATTATGGACAGCCAGAGTATTGGCTGTCTACCGGTGGTAAAGAACAACCGTCTTGTTGGAATTATCACGGAGCAGAATTATATGACTATTACTTCCAGGCTGTTGAAACGGTTACACTCCGACAGTAATAAATCTAAAAACAGAAACAAAACGTAACGACTCGAGGGGTTCTATGGGCCAGCAAAAATTATCCATCGCGAAAGATCCGGAATCCCGGAAACGTTTTTTAAAACACCTTCTGCACGATGTTGAAGCCATTGAGCAGATGCTAAAAGATGGTTTATTCGAATCTGGAGTGGAGAGAATCGGAGCTGAGCAGGAGTTTTGTATCGTCGACTCGTTTTTTAAACCATCTAAAAGAGGGCCGGAGTTACTCGAAAAAATTAACGATCCACACTTTACGGCAGAGCTTGCTCGGTTTAATCTTGAAATAAATCTGGACCCGGAACCCTTTAGCGGGAGGTGTCTGTCAACCATGCAAAAAAAGCTTTCCGGTTTCCTGGCTATGGCCGAAGAGATCGCAGAAAAAAGCGGAGATAAGTTCATACTAACCGGTATTTTACCTTCGATCGATTACAGCTCCGTACAAATGGAGTATATGACGCCCAAACAGCGATATATCGCACTGGCCGACATTATTTCCGAGCTTCGGGGCGAAGATTTCGAACTAAATATTACCGGCGTTGATGAGCTGATGCTGAGCCACAACAATATTCTGTTTGAGGCTTGCAATACAAGCTTTCAATGCCACCTTCAGATAGAGCCTTCCGAGTTTGCCGATATGTATAACTGGGCACAGATGCTTTCGGGCCCGGTACTTTCAGTATGTGCAAATTCGCCGCTTTTATTAGGGCGCCAGCTTTGGGCAGAAACGCGCATCCCGCTTTTTCAGCAAAGTATTGATACACGCGGAAAAGGATATCATTTAAGGGAGCGGGAGCAGCGTGTTACATTTGGTAATCGATGGATCAAGAGCGTGGCCGATGTGTACAGAAATGATATTGCCCGGCACACACTACTTTTCATGTCTGATATTAAAAGAGATTCCCTGGAAACACTGAGGCGGGGGAGGATACCAAAACTGGAAGCTCTTCAGCTTCATAACGGAACGGTTTACAAGTGGAACCGGCCATGCTATGGAGTGGCCAATGGAGTCCCTCACCTGCGCATTGAAAACAGGTACTTGCCATCAGGACCTACAATCGAAGATGAAATGGCCAATTTTGCATTTTGGCTGGGTCTGATGAGTAATATGCCGGATAAATTCAGGCAAAACTGGGAGAATGTTTCATTCGAAGATGCTAAAGAGAACTTTTACAAAGCTGCAATGTGGGGCGTTCAGGCTGGAATGGTATGGGAAAATAGCCTGATGTCTGCACGAAAACTGCTGGTTGAGATCTTAATTCCAATGGCCCGGGAAGGTCTTCGGAAAAAGAAAATTGATGAGAAAGATATTGAGCGTTACCTATCGGTTATTGAGGGTAGAATTAATAAGTATGGAACCGGATCTCGCTGGATTGTAAACAGTTACAGAAATCTGAAGAAAAAACTGGGGAGGGAAGAGGCTTCTGTGGCCGTAACGGCTATTATGTATAACCGCCGAAAAAGCGGAAAAGCCGTTCACGATTGGGACATCGCCGACGTAAAGGAAGCAGAGGGACTCAGTATACAGTATGAGAGGGTGAGAGACATCATGACGACGGACCTGATAACGGTTAATGAGAACGATCTCGCCGAACTTGTGCTGAAAGTGATGGAGTGGCGCGACATCCGACATCTTCCGGTTGAAGATAATAAAGGGAAATTAAAAGGAATTGTGACAAAGAAGCGACTCGTTCGTTATCTTGAGAAGATTGGTGAAAATAAACTTGCTACTGCATCAGATGTAATGGCGAAGGATCCCATAACGATCTCACCCGGTGAGGATATCAAGTACGCAATACTTTTGATGCTTGATCGGGGGGTGAGCAGTTTGCCGGTTATTGATAATGGCGACCTTGTCGGTATTATTACCGATAAAGACACCCGAAGCGTGTGGGAGAAGTTGAAACTACAAGGTAATGTTTAAAATCGAATCAGAAAAAGATACACATACACATCAGCGAATTCGCTGGAACCTGAAAGGAAGGAAAGAAGGACCGGTTATTGTACTTTTTGTGGGCATTCATGGAAATGAGAGTGCTGGAGTTAAAGCTGCTGATCATCTTTTTACTGACTTGGGAAAAAATGAATCGGAGCTGGACGGTTCAATTTTCGTCATCACTGGGAATATACCTGCACTGGATATGGGGGTTCGTTTTATAGATACAGACCTGAACCGGCTTTGGGAAATCCCTGACGGTGTAGCCGGCAGGCGCTTATCAAACGGAATTGCATCAACCTCAGAATATTCCGAAAGCAGAGAGATTAAGGAGTGTATCAATCAAATTATTGAGGAGTACCGAGATACTGCACGCGATTTTATTTTTGCAGACCTGCATACAACATCATCAAAAAGCTGCGGATTTATCCTGATCAACGACACTCTTGATAACCGGTCACTTGCCCGGAAATTTCCCCTTCCGCAGATACTCGGTATAGAGGAGAATATATACGGAACGTTGCTAAGCTATATCAACAACCTTGGTTATAAAGCAATCGGATTTGAAGCCGGAGCGCATCACGATGAAATTTCAGTACAGCGTAGCGAAGCTTTTTTGGAACTTCTGCTGCACAACACCGGGGTTCGAAAACTGCCTGAAATAAAGCTCAAACAATTGGCCGATGAGCTGCAGTGTCCCGATGATGTACCGGAAACCTATTATGAAATCCGTTATCACAAACTTCTCGAGGATCCCGGAAATTTCAAAATGATGAGCGGTTTTGAAAATTTTGACAGAATTGAAAAAGATACACCGCTGGCTTACGAACGTGAGCAGCTGATTGTGGCACCGGTTTCAGGACGTATCTTTATGCCGCTTTATCAAAATAAGGGCCACGATGGTTTTTTGATCATCAGAGAAGTATCTGATTTCTGGCTTGAGCTTTCTGCATTTTTCAGAAATAGCTTTTTGAATAATGTTTTAAAATACCTGCCGGGTGTAACTGTTTTAAACTCCCGAAGTTTCGAGGTTGATTTGACAGTGGCACGTTTTTTGGTAAAAAATATATTTCACCTTTTGGGGTACAGAGTCGTGCAAAAAGATGAAGAGACCCTGATATGCCACAAACGATGAGTTTAAAAATTAACATGTTTGGTATATAGATTTTATGCTGGATTATCGGTTTGTAGATGGTACAAGGCTTACGTCGGTTATCGAGGCGCTCATTTTCGCAAGCCCCGACCCACTACCGTGGGAGAAGATTTCTGCGATTATTCTGGAAAGTGAAGAGGATCTGGAACTGGATGAGCTAACGGTAACCCGGATTGTAGATCAAATAAACCGCCGTTACGAGGAGAACGATCTCTCTTTTCGTATCGAGGAGGCAGGAGGGGGATATACGTTTGTAACGCAGCCGAGATTTCATCCCTGGCTCAGTATTTATCAGCACGAAAATGCGTATCGAAAACTATCCCAGCCGGCTACCGAAACACTGGCAATCGTTGCCTACAGGCAACCAATCACCAAGCCGGAGGTAGACAGCATCCGCGGTGTTGATTCAGGATATATTTTGCGCCAGCTGTTGGAAAAAATGCTGGTTAAGGTTTCGGGCAGGGCAGACTCTCCGGGTAAACCTCTCCTCTATAAAACCACCACTCATTTTTTAAAACATTTTGGTATCAATTCTGTTGATGAACTACCGAAGCCAAGGGAAATTGATGAAATTCTGAAAGACGATGATATGGCCGATCACCGCCGCCTGCTTATGGAAAGACAGATGGAACTGCAGGATGATGAGGCCAAAGAACTTTTTGAAGAATACATAGAAGAGAAAAACTCTGATGTGCCTGACGATAAACCTGATGAAAACAACGAAAACCAATCATAAAAAACCTACCAACATGAAAAAAACACTTACCTTTCTATCACTTCTACTGTTTGTATCACTATTTACAATGGCCTCTTCCGAAAATGATGTCGTTGTAGGTTCCTGGGAATTTTCTAATCCACAAGTTCCCTGGGAGTTCAATAAAGGATTTATAAACTTTATGGAGAGTGAAGATGAAGTCTATTCCGGCGAAATAGAGTTCCACACCGGGCAAAAGGTGCCCATGAACCAAGTTGACATAGATGGAAGCTTTGTATCGTTTGGTATGGACATTGGCGGATCCGTTGTAAGCGCCGACTGTATGGTAGAGGGAGATACGATGACGTGTGACCTCACCACAATGCAGGGGCCCATGCAGATTACTGCTACCAAAGCGACCAAAGATAACTAACCTTCATAGGGCTGACTGGATTTATACGCATAAAGTGTGTATCATCGTACACACTTTATGTAATTAAAAAAAACCTTTTGTCTGATAAAATATTTTCTTCAACTGCCATCTGGGACCGGCTTGGAATCAGTGTGTCTACGGTTTGTGCAATACACTGTCTTTTTTTCCCCGTACTAATTTCGCTTCTGCCACTCTGGAGCTTTGCTGAGGTTCTGCACGACTGGGCCCATCCCGTATTTCTCATTGTACTCTTGCCAACCGTCTATTATGCATCAAAAAAGAGTCACTACGACAAAAAAATTACCGGATTGCTTTATGGTGGAATCCTGTTGGTTGCGGCAGGATGGGGGCTGGGACACTTTTGGCTGGGACTTGCTTTTGAAACGGCATTGACAGTTGCCGGCAGCTTTACTCTTATCGGCGGGCACTGGTTAAATTATAAGCACCACCGCACGTGCAAAAATGTTCGCCATAATCACCATCCAAACATTGATAATGACCTCCCTGATCTATGAAAAGGCTTAATTTTACTCTGGATAGCGCTACGGTAGAGTTGTTAAACAAATTGGCAGAAAAGTACTATGCCGGGAATAAATCTCAAACGGTGAGGGTGGCCCTGGAAAGTCTGGCTGCCCATCAGGGGCACGAAGGGTGGGTAATTACCGGCTACACGCCATTAAGAATGGATCATGAGGTTCAATGCCATAGTTGCGGAACCGAGCATGGGGAGGGGCATGTTCTCTTCAAACCCGTTTTTGAAAAAGGGAGCAGCCCTGCAGCCATTAAGCAGATTCCAAGCGAGGAGTGGGTGGAATGCCACGAATGTATTGAAAAAATATAGGCCATGATTTCACTTCAAAACTGCGTCCATTCATATAACCGGGAAACGGTTGTTAACCTGCCGGATATTCAACTGGAAAGTGGAGGTAATCTGCTTGTAACGGGTCTGTCGGGCAGCGGGAAATCAACACTGCTGCATATTCTTGCCGGAATCTTAAACCCTACCCAGGGAGCGTATCAGATCAACGGAACAGACGTTCTCTCTTTATCAGAATCGGGGCGGGATCGGTTCAGAGGAACACATATTGGAATTGTATATCAGCAGATGCACCTGATACAGTCGCTGACTGTAGCGGATAATATTCGCATTGCCAGATATATGGCAGGCTTAAAAGCGGATCAGCAAAGAGTGAAAGATGTCTGCAAAACGCTGGATATTGGTAATAAGCTAAACAGTTACCCTGATGAACTAAGCCAGGGTCAGAAGCAGAGGGTGGCCATCGCAAGAGCCGTAGTGAACGATCCGGTTCTTCTTCTTGCCGATGAACCTACATCAAGCCTCGACGATTTGCGCAGCGAAAATGTTATCAACCTTTTGAAAGAATCAGCCGCTATTTCCGGAGCGTCACTGATCGTATCCACTCACGACAGCAGAGTAAAAAAGCACTTTGAAAACGTACTTGATCTTGAAGGCACCGAACAGAATGGGGTTGCCGTATGAATTTATTTAAACTGAGTTATTCTTACCTGCGAAGAAGGGCACTTAATTCGCTGTTAAATATTTTACTGCTCTCGTTTGGCATAGCAACCATTGTGGTTTTGCTCCTATTCAGCTATCAATTAGAAGAAAATTTATATAGCAATGCTGAGGGCGTTGATGCCGTAGTAGGGGCCAAGGGAAGCCCTATTCAGCTTATTCTATCAGGAATTTTTCATATCGATTCTCCCACGGGAAATATTGATCTTGATGAAGCGAAAACGCTGATAAGGAATCCAATGGTGGAATCGGCCATTCCCCTTGCCTTGGGAGATAATTACAGAGGGCACCGAATTGTAGGCACAACGAAGGCCTACCCCGATAGATATGGTTCCGAAATCGCTGAAGGTGTATTCTGGCACCGTCCCTTTGATGTGGTTTTAGGGGCTGACGTAGCTGAACTGGAAGGGCTGAGTATAGGTGACACCATACAAAGCAGCCACGGTTTTGCAGAGGAGGGAATGACGCATCAAGATAGTGATATGACGGTGGTTGGAATACTGGATGATACGGGCACTGTACTTGACCGGCTGATACTCACCAGCGTAGAAACCATGTGGGGAATTCACGCTCCGCATAGCACAACGGATCAGCATGAAGGGGATGATCACGATCATGCGGGTGAGGCTGAATCGGATATAACGGAGACGAGTTATCTTTCTGAAGAACACAGTGGCGAGCAGATTACGGCACTTTTAGTCAGTTATCGGAATCCACTGGCTGCGGCGCAGTTTCCACGGTTTGTAAATGAACGTACATCGATGCAGGCTGCTGCTCCGGTTATTGAAATAACCCGCCTATTGAATCTGCTGGGTGTTGGGCTCGATGCTATCCGTGTTTTTGCTTATGTGCTTATATTGGCCTCAGTACTTGGAATTTTTATCGCTTTACTCAATTCAATGAAAGAACGTAAGTATGATCTCGCGATCATGAGATCTCTTGGAGGCACACGATTGAAATTATTTGCCAATGTACTGCTCGAGGGGCTGATGATTTCACTCGCCGGCGGATTGCTTGGCATTGCACTGGGGCATCTGGCAGTGGAGCTTATTGGACAGTCTTTCGCGGAAGCTCGGCAATTTGCCGTTACCGGATTCGTTTTAATCCCCGGTGAAGGCTGGATTATTGCATTGGCGGCAGGAATTGGTTTACTTTCGTCTGTTGT
>DATGBT010000027.1:0-25341 GCA_035312505.1 Balneolaceae bacterium
GGTTCAGCATAATAAGCAGGTCGTAGCCTTTTCCTCCCATTTTGGCGATCCACTTGCTGTGTTTCATCGTTATATCAAAAATATCACCGTGAAAAATCCAGACTTTTTCTCCATTTAGCGTGAGAACCAGCTTATCTCTTAATAAAAGCAGCCCAAGCTGCAGGCTAGACACTTTTCTGAGTACCTCGTCGTGGTTTCCGGTTAGATAGTAGATATCCGTTCCATTGGTCATCATGGTGAGCAACCTTCGCAGAACCATCATGTGGGCTTCGGGCCAGTAATACTTTCTAAAATTCCATACGTCCACAAAATCGCCGTTGAGGATAATGGTTTTGGGTTCTATGGAGTTTAGGTACTGCAGCAGTTCCAGTGCGTGGCAGCCCACCGTACCCAGATGGATGTCGGACAAAACAACAATTTCGGGGGATCGCTTCGACATGGCAGATGACTTATTTTTTACAAATAAACAAAGCCAGGATTACTAAAACATTCCCTTAATATTAGCTTACTGTGAAGAGAGTGAGAGAGATGAGGTTAAACATTGACGTTATGTGGCAAAAGTTACAGTTTTTTGAGAGAAAATTATTTAGGTTGTTGGGACAACCATAGTAAAAAAAAGCAAGCTATGCCCGATACAAAAAAGCTTGAAGAGAGAGTAAAAGAGTTAACATGCCTGTATCGTATATCGAGCCTGGACGAGAAAGAGTTATCTGCCGGGGATATGCTGGGAAAGTCGGTTAGCTATTTAGCTGATGCCGTACAGTTTCCCGAATACTGTGTTGTTGAAATATTGTATGAAGGGAAGAAGTACAAAAATGGACATCCGGGTTATCCGAATGTGAACATTTATTCTGAAGCCCATACATCAAAGGCACATAAACTTAAGATTACACTTCACTATAAAGCGAATCGGGAAACTCCCGGTAAGGATCTTGCCTTTCTAAAGGAGGAGCAAGCAATGCTTAGTGCCGTGAGCAAGCAGCTCGCTTCAAAATTAAACTGGATAGAGGCAAAGGAGGAGCTGGATCTGCAACGTCTCACTCGAAATCGATCTTACCTAAATGCGAATATAGGTAGCTGGGAGTACGATGTTAAAAATAATAGGGTTCACCTTTCTGAAGTTCTGGTAACGCTTCTGGAAACAGAGGAAGGATTAAATCCATCGTCCGAAGATTTAATAAACTTTATTGCCACGGAAAAAGAGAGAAAACGTTTTGTCGAAGAGGTAAAAGAGGCTATTAACAGTAAGGAGTCATTTAATACTGAGCTTGTTGCCAAGACGGGAAGCGGGGAAAAGATCTGGATGAAAATTGTTGGTGAGCCCCGTTTCGAGGGCAGTTTGTGCATAAAGCTGTTTGGGACGGTTCAAAAGATTCAGCGAAGAAAACAGATAGAAAAAGCGCTGAGCCAGCGAAACCAGTTTATAGAAACAGCATTGGAGAATCTACCTATCGGTATTGCTATTAACTCTATTGACGATGGTAAAAGAGTGTTAATGAACCAAAAGTTTTCTGATGTGTACGGATGGCCGGAGAAAGATATTACGGATGTGGATACATTTTTCGAAAAAGTATACCCCAACAAGGTATATCGGGAAAAGATCACAAAAAGAATCCGTGAAGATATTGAAAGCGGGGACGTTAGCAGAATGAGCTGGGAGGGTATTGAGGTTACGCAAAAATCGGGTGAAAAACGGATTGTAAACGCCAAAAATATACCTGTATATCAGCAGAATCTAATGATATCTACGGTTACAGATGTAACAGAGAAATTTCGGGCTGAGAAGAAATTAAAAGAAAATGAACGGCGTTTTAAAGCTCTTGTACAAGATGGGTCAGACCTTATCGCAATCCTAAACCTTAGCGGGGAATTTACATATGTTAGCCCTACCTCAACAATGGTACTTGGAATAGAGCCTGAAAACGCGATTGGTAAAAAAATGATCGATTTTGTTCATGAGGATGATCAGAAGATGATTAAGGATATCATGAAAAACCTTCCCCGTCGTCGTCGCTTTATCATTAAACAGGTACGGTTTAAGAGTGGTGAAAGTAGTTTTAAATGGCTTGAGGCCAGCGTAACCAATTTGCTTCATGAGCTATCTGTGAGCGGCTTTGTGATTAATGCACACGACATCACGGAGAGGATACATCATCAAAATGAGATCAAGAAAGCGTTGGCCGAAAAAGAAGTTTTGCTATCAGAAATTCATCACAGGGTTAAAAATAACCTTGCTGTTATTTCAGGCATGATGCAGCTACAACTTTATGATGAGAGCAACCCGGCCGTGCAGGAGAAACTAAATGATGGAATGTTGAGAATACAAACCATGGCCAACATCCATGAGCTTTTGTACAGCACGAAGAGTTTTGCAAAACTATCGTTCAGAGATATTATCGAAAAGCTTGCACATAATATTACAGCAGCTATGAGCGGTAATAAAGAAGTTGATTTAAAGATTGAATCCGAATTGGTAGTGCTAAATATTAACCAGGCTATTCCTTGCTCACTTATTATAAACGAAGTTCTTACGAATATTTTTAAGCACGCCTTTAAGAAAAGGGTAACGGGAAAAATTACAATTTCCATCCATCAAAAACAGAGAAAGGTAGATTTAATTATCAGTGATGATGGAGTGGGACTTCCGGACGACTTTAACTTGGGAGACAATCAGTCACTTGGTAAAAATATTATTAAGATTCTGTCTGAACAGCTCGATGCAGATTTTAAACTCTATAACAGTGGAAATGGAACAACTTTTGAGCTACATTTTAAGGCGGATGATATTCCCTTTATTAATTAAAATTGAATTAACAGAATGAGTAATTCTTCAAAAAAAGTCGTGCATCTGCATCTCGGTAAAGATAATTACAAAACCGTGATGACGGCAGGCCGCCACGAGTTAATCTCGGATGAACCAAAATCTGTAGGCGGGAGGGATACCGGGCCCGACCCATACGATTATCTATTAATGTCGTTGGGTTCATGTACGGTCATTACCCTTAAAATGTATGCGGATAGAAAAAAATGGCCCGTTGATGATATCTACGTTGAAATGCTGCATCATAAATCGCATGCTGAGGATTGCAGGGATTGCGACGATCCGAAAGCAAAAATGGATAAGATCGAAAAAGAGATTATTATTAAGGGCGACTTGACAGATGATCAACTTCAAAGACTCAAAGAGATATCAAAAAAATGCCCGGTTCACAAAACACTCCTGGGCGATATTGACATAGTAACCGATATAGGACAGCGGTGAAAGAGGCTATTCGTCAATAACCTATAAAGCCTTGCAGGTGAGTGCCGTTTTTTAGGTCGGTATGCTTTTTAAAGTCGTCTCTGTGGTGTGAAAAGTGATAGAGGAAGAACGGTTTGCCGGATTCGTGAAGTTTCATGTATTGACTAACTGCCTCTTTCCAATAGCCCACGTTGAGCCAAATAAATGGATTATCCAGCCCGGATACCAGTAAATATGTATGGTCGAATGCAGTTTCGTTGTTAACCAGTTTTAACGCTTCCGAATTCAGGTAGGCACTTTGTGTGCTCAGTTGAAACTGTTCAGCTGTTTTAAGAAGGTATTCACCAATATTTGTGCACTTTTCTTCAAGAATTACAGGTTCAGGCGCCAGCTGTGATTTTGAGTAACCGATATCATCAAACCGTATAGAACAGATAACCCGGGGGTTTTCGATATTGGGAAATGTTTGAATGAAGATTTCTGTACCGGCTCTGTTATAATGAGTTTTTAAAGCGGCAAGAGCCTGACCTGCAGATATTACAGAGCACCGAAATGCTTTTTTATTATGAATAAACTGGGGAAGCACCAGTAACTCCAGTACATTTCCAGATGAACGGTAGGTCCATTTTTCGCTACCCGAGTTTACCTGCTCATTTTTAATCTGTTCAATAATTTTCTGCGGCATCATTCTGAGCTGTATGTAGTTGCCTCCACTGTCCATATTAATAATATTGGAATGTGAGGCGTATTAATGAAGCGTAATATTCTGATTTTGATCTAAGGGAAATCCCTAACGGTTATTTTAAGTGTATAGAGCTGCTGCTATGTTATTAATTCAGGAGACCTGCCTGTTGGAACTGGAAAGCAAAAAAACGGATTAGATACAAAACCTGAATCAAGTAAAACCCCTTGCAAAAGTAGAATCCTTTTAAAACCGAAATTCAATAATGGCGGATCTTTTTAAATGATCTGCTTTTTAACACAAATAGCGATTAATCTCCGCTATTCCTTTCAGTGGCAATAAGATCAAACTTTACAGTTAACTCATCATCTGCCTGGATAAGTCCAAGAAGTGCAGTTGGTGGTTCAACATTAAAGTCTGACATACGAATGGTTGTATTGCCAATCGCTCTTACTTTATCAACGTCCAGGTAGTATGCCCGGGTTTCAAAATGGATGTCGCGGGTTTCACCGGCAACGGTAAGGCTTCCTTTTACGTCAACAAGAAAAGGGTCGTTGGGGTGTTTGGGCATTTCGATCAGTTCTGCACTGTCGAAAAGGAACGTAATCTCGGGAAAGTTGTCAGATTTGAGCGCGTCTCTGAGATCGCGGTTCATCTTGTTTTTCCCACATTCAAACCCATCGACCCTGATGTCGACCTGTAAAGACAGCCGCTCCTGGACACTCTGCACAAAAGCGGAATCTTCTTCCTGTTCGTCGTATATGGTTGCTTCACCTGAATACTTGTTGGCTTCGCACTCAAACTCATTAACGTTCGACCGTCCTTCAATCCAGAGCTTACTCTCCTCAGATGGATAGTAAGAGAGCTGCTGAGAATAAACCTGGCCCGACCATAATGTGGCTGCGGCCAGGATAAAAAACAGTACAAACGATTTTAAAGCTTGAAATTTCATGTATTTCCGTAGTTTCGCGCAAGTCTTAGTTGCTGAATGTGGTATTAAAGGATATCACAATTTCGTCTTTTGCACGGATGGTTCCAAATACGGCTGTTGGGGGATCAATATCGAAACTGGTCATTAGCAGTTCGGTATCTCCGGAAAAAGTAAATTCCCCCTGCCCGTTCATGGATGCTTCTACAGTCATCTCTGCAGTGTGATCTTGTCCTGCTGCATTGATTACGCCTGTAGCCGTAATAAGAGCGGAATCCTCGGTTTTTTCAATGGCTGTTACTTCGCTTAATTGAAATGTAATAAAGGGATGGTCGTCTTTTTCCAGGTATTTCTGCATGTTTTTGGTCAGACCACCTGAACTCGATTCTACATTTTCAACGGGAATAGTAAGGTTCAGAGACACAAAGTGTTCCGGAGCCAATGTTTCAAACGTAAGACTATCGATATTGGTAAGAACCAGTTCACCGTCCATCTCTTTTATCTCGGCATCCCAGCTTTTTACGTTCGAATCGCCGTCAATTTTCATTTCGTAGTTGTCCTGCAGTGTATAAGTTACTTCCTGGGCGAAAATCGTGCCTGCAGAGAAAAGAAGTACAAGGAGTGCGATTGCTGTTTTTTGGATATACATAATAGTTTCTCTTTAAATAAAAGAGCAGGGCAACAATTATTGCCCTGCTTATTCTAGTGAATGTACTGTTTAGAAGCTTATTACGGCTTCGATGTTAATTCCGCTGAATTCAGCACCGTCGAATGGACCACCGGCGAATCCTTCTCCGTCGTATGACTGAGTAACGTATTCCAGTTTGGCAAGTACGTTATTTGTAAGGAACCAGCCGCCACCGATGTTGAATCGGGTAATATCGATGTCACCGTTGGATTGCTCACCATTAACGTTGTTGTAACGGGCTCCGAGATAAATATCTTCGCTGGCACCAAATCTGTAAAGAACTTCGCCGCCAAATTGTTGAAAGCTTCGTGAATCTGGAGCTGAAAAGCCCGGAGCAACTGAATCAGTTTGTTTTCCACTTACACTTTCAATGACTCCAAAAAGTTCCAGTCCGTTAAATTTAAGGAATGGGTTAATCATGATAGAGGTCATTTCGCCTACTCCGGGATCTTGGCCACGGCCAGGTGTAAAGCTAGGTGCGTAACGGCCTGAACGGAAGTTGCCAGGAGTAATTACGTTGTAGTAACGGCTACCGGCACGGTCGCCTGAGTAAAGATAGATTGAAGGTGACTGAGAAACACTCAGTATAGAACCTGTAAGTCTGAAGCGTAAAGCATCGTTGATTTGCTTATCAAATCCAACTTTTCCATAAACAGTAGCGTGAGTCTTGAATGCTCCGGCTTCAGTACTCTGGTTTAATTTACCATTGCTAAGGCCTAACATTCCAAAGAATGAACCTGTGTAGTAATATACCTCACCGGCAACCTCAGTTGTGAAAGAGTCCATGATGTAGTTTCCTACAAAAGGATTATGAATGGCAGCACCGTTATCTGTACGTCTGAAATGAGTATCACCATAGTTAATCTGCATGTGACCTACTTTGAAACGGAGATTGTCCATTAAATTAGCTGCAAAATCTTCAGCAATAAAGTCCAGACGGTCAATCTGAATGTATCCGCCTTTAACCCATGCTTCGGGGTGGTGCTGAGAAGACAGGTATGTACGCAAATGCATTCTCAACCCGTTTGCGAGTGCTACATCAAAATCAAGGTTCGATGTTGCCAGGTTGAAGTTACTTTCCAGATCGGGAAGGTTACCGGCATCGTTGTCGTGGGTAATGCCCTGAAACTGGAGAGTGTTGGCTCCGCCAAGACGAACTTCTAATCCATCAAATTCGATATCTGTAGTAAAAGGTGCTTCAAACTGATTGAGTCCGGTTTTGTCAGGATTTACGAAATATTGCAGTTCTCTGTCATCATCCGATTGAGCTTGCACATCAAGTGATCCAATCGTAAGGAGCAGTAAAGTTAAAATAGATAGTAGTGTTTTCATGATTCTAAACTTTTTCATTTAAGTATGTGTGGCAGCAAATTGATTGTTTGATTAATGCTGCGTTTGTCTCTGTTGTCTTATCGACGGTTCTAATATCCGTACTTGTTGGGCCTATATTAAGAGTAGCATCTCTGATAAGAGAGTAGGGGTATCCCCGATGGGTGGTGTGTAATATGCTTAGATGAAATCGGGTAAAGACAAACCTAGTTCGGATACAAAATGTTAAATAACAATGCTATAAGGTTAATTATCGATTGATTTATTGCACCTAGGAATGTTAATTGTCAATTGATTTAACAGTAAATGAAAATCATCGCGCAAAATTTTTTTTGCAAAAAAAAGATACACGTGTCAGAATTATTCAGCCTATGTACCCGTGCCTTCAACCCAACGAACGGCATGTCGCATTAATTCATTGGCTGTATCGAGATGGAGCTTGTCTTTGATGTTGGCACGATGCGATTCTACGGTTTTTACAGAAATGTGGAGCTTATCACCTATGTCTCTCGTCGAGAGGCCCTTTCCGGTCAGTTCAAATACTTCGAGTTCACGGTCACTCAATACATCAAGGGGATTATCACTTTTAGAGGCGTTTCCGGAGGTAAGCTTCATCAGCATTTTCGTGCCAATTTTATCACTTAGATAGATACCACCCTTTAATATTTGATTTATCGCGGTAATCAAGGTCTCAGCTGCCTCCAGTTTCATCAGGTAGCCTTTGGCTCCTGCGCGAAGCGCCCGCTCTGCATAGAGCTCTTCATCATGTCGGGAAACTACAAGTATTTTCAGGTTTGGGAGTTGGTGCAGCAGGTTTTTTATGAGCTCAATTCCGTTCATGCCCGGCAGGCTGATGTCTACCACGGCAACGTCTGGTACATTCTTTACAATTTCTGACAAAGCGCCTTCTGCACTTTCATTCTGCCCGCTCACCTCAAACCCCATCTCTTTCTCTATCGTCATCACAAGGCCTTTTCGCATTAGCGGATGATCGTCAACAATGTAAACTTTTTTATTGGTAGCCATCAGATATCAGGTTTTGTTAGGGTCGTTTTACTGCTCAATAATTTCATATGAAGATCCAACGGATAGAAGGGTAAGAATAATAGCAGCCCCGCCAAACCGGCTCGAAGAAATTTCAAGATTTGCGCCAATCAGGCGGGACCGGAATTTCATAATTCGAACTCCAAGCCCTTTTTGCTTGTCCCAGTCTCCCGAAAAGCCGCTTCCGTTATCTTCAATTTGTACAATTAATTTGGTTTCATCTGAGTTCATCGAAATGAGCACTTTCGACGCATTTCCATGTTTTACAGCATTGCTTGTTGCCTCCTGCACAATTCTGTAAAGGTGAGTAAGGCTTGTTGGATCCTTAAAATGGAGGTTAATAGGATTTTCAATCCGGCATTCAATACTAAACAATTTTTCAGCATTTTTTGCAAGACGTTCAAGGGCCGCAATCAATCCATTATTATCGAGCTCTACCGGAATCAGGTTTCTGGACAGATTTCTTGCATACTCATCGGCCTCCCTCACCAGGCTTGTAATCTCTTTTACTTCATTTGTAAGCGGATGGTTTTCTTCTTCGAGGGAAGCAGCAATATTTTTATTGATAAGCGTGATACCTGTTAACATCTGGCCCAGGCCATCGTGAAGATCCTGACCAATTCTGTGCCGCTCGTGTTCGCTAATCCTCAGTACTTCCTGCTCAAGACGCCTGGTTTCTGTAATATTCCTGATAATTCCGGTGTAAAGCCGCTGACCGTTTGCATTAACTTCGCTAACGGCAAGGTACATGGGAAATGTAGAGCCATCCTTTCGCTTCCCTGTAACCTCGCGGCCAATGCCAATGATCTTTTTATGATGTGTTCGATGATAATTTTCAAGATACTCATCATGTTCGCTCCGGTAGGGCTGCGGCATCAGCATTTTTACATTCTTGCCGGTTACCTCTGAAGACTTATACTGAAAAAGATTTTCAGCGGCTTTATTAAATGTACGTATGTGTCCGCGATCGTCAATCGTAATAATTGCATCAACTGTGGTATTTAAAATACTGCGCGCCCTCGCTTCACTCTCTCGCAGTTTTTGTTCAATTAAAAACTGTCCTTCCTTGTTTCGGGTCAGCTTTTCTGCAAAAGAAAGGCGTACATCCAGCCGGCGTTCATCATAAAGGGATTCGATAATATACTGATCAATATCTGCGTCGAGCAGCTTATACAAGTAGTCGGTTTCATCCTCTTTTATAATAGCATAAATCGTGTATTTACGGCTGTGCTCTTTAGCTCTTACTTGCCTGCAGAACCAAATAGCATCTTCTGAGTAGTCGCTGAGAATGATTAAAGAGATTTTCTTTTCATCCAGAATGGCCAAAGATGCTTCATTCGGTTCCGCAACCGTAAACTGATGATTGCGTTTCTCCAGTGCAGAAGAAAGAATATCTTTTGCTGCACTGTCGTATCCCGTAATTAAGGTATTCATAGGTGAAAATTGGTTAAAATCTTGTGTGCTAAATCTAATAAAACTCTCGTTAACTATTCACCGATCTTTGGATGTTTTATCGGCAAAAAAATGGGTTCGTACATCGATAGGACTGGTGCTTTAGATGTGGCTTCAGTTCCGTTCTGCTATTCCATCCTGCCATTCAATGGAGACCTTCTTATCAGCATGATAGGTTTTCTTACTGCGTATCCACTCACCGTCCTGCAAAATTCTGGTAAAACCGCGTTCCAACGGCGCTTTGGGGTTTAGCTCTCTCAGTTTTGATGTTTTTTCACCCAACAGAGCCCGTTTCATGTGCAGGTGGCGTTCATAGCGGCTCTTTAGTTTATCGGTGAGGGATGTGATTTTCTCTTTTTTTCCCGACAGGACTACTGCGGGATTGCGGGCCTCCAATTCCGATTGTTTCTGCTTAAGCACCGACTCTTTTTCGTAAATTCTCCTCGAAAGCCGGCTTTGAAGCTGCTCTTTGATGCTTTCCGTTCTGTTTTTAAAAAACCGAAGCTTATCAGAAACAACCAGCAACGCATGCGAATGTGCCAGTCTGTACACATAATCCCTGTAGTACCTGATCTTCTGCTGAAGGGTGTTCTCGAGTGAAGTTGTGAGGTCGTCTACTAAAAAGCGAACTTCATTCATATCGGGAGTGGAAATGATTACCGCCTGAGTTGGTGTAGCGGCTCGTTCGTCGGCTACAAAATCAGAAATGCTGAAATCAACTTCGTGCCCTACTGCGCTAACCAGAGGTATAGCGGAGTTGAAAATAGCTCTTGCCACCTCTTCTTCATTAAACGGCCACAAATCTTCAAGAGATCCGCCACCGCGCCCCACAATCAATAGGTCTGCCGGTGATTCTTGTCTGTTAAAATAGCGTATTGCTTCGGATATTTCTCCTGCCGCACTATTCCCCTGCACGCTCGCGTGATGAAGAAGCAGAGTTGCGATCGGCCACCGTTTTTCAAAAGTAGCCCGAATATCATGAAAAGCTGCCCCGGTTGCCGATGTAATTACACCCACTTTAAGCGGAAAGGGGGGAAGTGGTTTTTTATGCTCCGGGTTGAACAGCCCCTCTTTTTCGAGCTTCAGTTTTAGCATTTCGAATTTCTGCTGTAGCCGTCCAAGCCCAGCCTGCTGAACCAGCGTCACAATCATCTGATATTTTCCGTGAGGAGGATATACCTGCAGATCACCGCCTAGAACAACCTGCTGGCCATCTTTGATGGGGGTATCCAGACGGGCCGCAGTACTTCTCCAGATAACACAGGGCAGCTGGGCACTATCGTCTTTTAATGTAAAATAGATATGCCCGTTTCGGCTCTCCTTAACGTTACTAAGCTCTCCTTCCACCAGGATATCACGGAAACGGGTTTCAATGAGAGACTTAATGTCTGCAGTAAGCTCGGATACGGATGGAATATCGAATGCAAAGGGTATCTGATTATTCATGAACAGAAAATCACGGTTTTATCGGCAAAAGTCCAACCGGGCAGGGGAATATACAGCGGCTAACGTGAAGTTTTCTGACCGGGGTTCGTATCGATTTGGCGTTTCTGCGGGGGGGGCTATCAACTCAAAAAGTCTGGCAAGAAACGTGAACCGGTTCGAAGGCTCATCTTTTGCACGTAAAGCGAAACACTGGTTTTGCCAATAAACCAATATTTACCGTGTTTTCAAGATATCTGTGTGAAGCAACTGTTCTTCCCTGATTACATAGATGATGTAGACGATCTCATCAGCCAATCGATAAAAAATTCTGCAAGGCGGCATTACAATTTCTCGATATACAGTTGCTTCAAATTCCTCTAAAAGTTTACCACTCTTCGGATGATCGGCTAAATGATCAACTCGATCAAAAGCCTTCCGGACTACATTTTTTGCAGCAGTGGGATTGTCTAATGAAATATAATCGGCAATTTCATCTAACTCCTGAAGGGCGGGTTCAGTCCATATTATTCGAGCCATCGGGCCATGCGTTTTTTGGCATCTGCATGTGAGACAACCCGATCTTCAAGAATGGCCTTTTCCCCTCTGGCCAGGCCTTCCAGAAGTTTTAATTTCTTCTGAATCTGTTCAAAGTGATCCACATCAACAAGGTAAGCTGATGGTTTTCCGTGCTCTGTGATCAATACCGGTTCTTTTTCCTCTCTGAGTTCTTTTAAGAGCCTTGTTGCCTGACGTTTAAGTGTTGTAACTAATTCTGTTTTCATAGTGATACTAAAGTACTACTTTCCTTAATTTTTGACAATTCTACCTGAGTTACTGGCATAACATGCATTTATACTGTTTTTTATCTGATTCCTATTTTGTGCAGAGTAAGAATGTTACATACATTTATTTCTAACACTTCAAAGAGGCCATTGACATGTGCGGACGATACGTTATTAAAACCACACCCGAGGAACTCGAGGAGCATTACGGAGCAGACCCTAAGGAGATCGGTGTTTTCCGCCCGAATTACAATGCGGCGCCGTCTCAGTTTTTACCCGTTTTGCTGGAGCAGGAAGGTAAAAGGCAGCTCAGGGCGCTTCGGTGGGGGCTTGTGCCTCCATGGGCCAGCGGGACCAATTCAGGTTATTCCATGATCAACGCCCGGGCAGAATCGGTTGCTGACAAGAAATCATTTAAAAAGCCTTTTTTATACCGGCGCTGTATTGTCCCCGCCAACGGATTTTACGAGTGGAAAAAGAGCAGCAGCGGTAAAATTCCCTACTTTATTACCGATCCCAACCACAGCCTCATGAATTTTGCAGGTATTTATGAAACAGCTGAAACCGATGATGGAGAGCCACTGAACAGTTTTTCCATTATTACCACGGAGGCCAATAGCTCCATGCGTGAACTTCACGATCGGATGCCCGCCATTTTGCTGGATAGTGAAATTGGCGACTGGCTGAACCCCGGGCAGCACGATCCCGGGTATCTGAATGAATTTTTGAGACCATGGCCCGGCGATGCCACTACGTTTTATCGTGTACGAACCGAAGTGAACAGCGTACGCAATAATCATCCCGGCTTAACCGAGCCTTATCGCGACCTTTTCTCCTGAGTAGAGCGCATTAACTGAAAGCAGAGTGTGGGCAATTTTCCGGTTAAAACAGATAATAAGTGTATTCCCGGCTTGATATATGTGCGATATATGTGTAACCTGTAATAGTGGTAAAACTGTTTGTTGAAGCATAAGAAGAAAGGAGGCAGGTTGTGGAAAAGAAAGAGTATCCCGCTATTAATGTACTCAATGTGATGCGTGGTTTCCGGCGGCCCGATATTCCTCATCAGGTTACGCCCTATCGGTTTGAAACTCAAAAGGGTGAGAAACACAGTATTTCGGAAATCAGGCAGGTACATCGTGAGCGGGTAGGCAAGGCGTATCATTTTCATTATGTGGTATGCACGAAGCAACAGCGGTATTTTCACCTGGTTTTCGACACGGGCACGCTCACCTGGCATATGGTACAGGAGGTAGACCAGGAACTGTTTTTTTCGTAGCCCCGCGGCCGTCAGCTTCTTGGGTGAAACTCCTTGTGAATCTGGTGGAGGAGGCTTCGGTCAACATGAGTATAAATTTCAGTAGTGCTGATGGAGGTATGCCCCAGCATCTCCTGAACGGCGCGCAGGTCGGCTCCGCCCTCAAGCAAATGTGTGGCAAATGAATGCCGGAATATATGCGGATATACATTCTTTTCAATACCGGCGCGTTTAGCATACTTATTTACAATATTCCAGACGCTCATTCTTGAAAGGGGGCCGCCACGCTGGTTTAAAAACAGTTTGTTTTGGCTCTTTTTAGGCTTGGAAGGATCAAGAAACTCTTTCCTGGCCGTATCGATGTAGTGCTCAATGGCCTCCTGTGCGGGCCCGCCAACAGGTACAAGCCGTTCCTTATTGCCTTTCCCGATAACTCTGATGAACCCGATTTCGAAAAAGAGTTTGTCGGGGCTTAGATTGGTGAGCTCGCTCACCCTCATCCCGCTCGCATAAAGTGTTTCTATGATAGCAGCGTCGCGAATACCGGCCGTTTCTGTCCGATCGATGGCATCGATAATGGATTCAACTTCGTGAGCGTGCAGAACTTCCGGTAAATTTTTCGCTTTTTTGGGCAGATCGATCAGCTCGGCAGGGTTCGCCTCGGCAAGCCGCTCGGCTACGGCAAATTCATGGAAATTCCGGATACTTGAAATATTTCTAGCTATTGTGCTTACCGCAAGCCCCATGCTGGTTAATTCGGCCAGGTAATTTTCAATGTGGCCGATAGTAATTCCTCCCAGCGAATGAATATTCAGATCGTTTCGAATAAACAGCAGATACCTGCGGAGGTCATTCTCATAAGAGTGGTATGAATTTTCGGCAAGACCCTTCTCGAGCTTTATAAAACGCAGATACTGTTTTAATTCGCTTTCAAAAGCACCCATTACTGCGGGCTGTCTGAAGGTTTGGGAGAAGTGGTTTTTCGGCCCGGTTTATCTGATACGCCCGTATCCTGCTGCTCATCCTCATCCGGATATTCAATTCGGCTGTGGTAAACGCCCTTCAAAATACTCAAAAACGACTCTTTAATGATCTGGATCTGCTTGAACGTAAGCGGGCAGTTACTCAGCTGCTCATCATTAATATTTCCATCCACAATGCGGTTAATTTGAGCTTCCAGCTTATTGTATGTTGTGTC
Organism: Balneolaceae bacterium; assembly: GCA_035312505.1. Lineage (GTDB taxonomy): Bacteria > Bacteroidota > Rhodothermia > Balneolales > Balneolaceae > Rhodohalobacter. Next base: position 14,028 of record DATGBT010000027.1, read on the forward strand.
TTTCATCGAGCGGCAGGAGGCCTCTACGCCATCAGCGAGCATTAAAATTCCCTGCTCTTTGGTAAACGGAATAGGGCCGTCATATCGGAAGTCTTCGTCCATCACATTTTCCGAGCTCTCAATCGCTTTGGAATGAAAGTAGCGGATAAGTGAAGTGCCGTGGTGGGTTCGGATGAAATCTATTAAAACCTCGGGCAGATTATGTTCCCGTGCTATTTTCACCCCTTCGCTAACGTGAGCTTTAATAACAAGGGCACTCATGCGTGGTTTCAGCTTGTCATGATCGTTGTTTTTGTTTTGATTTTCGATAAAGTAGGATGGTTTTACCATTTTACCGATATCATGGTACATGGCACCCACACGGCAAAGCAGGGCGTTTGCACCGATATTGGAGGCCGCAGATTCTGCTAGATTGGCAACCTGTAAACTGTGATGAAACGTGCCGGGTGCTTTGTTCATCAGCTGTTTCATAAGTGGCAGGTTGGTATCGGCCAGTTCAAGCAGGGTAAAATCAGTGGTAATTTTGAAGAGTTTTTCAAAGAGCAGAATTAAAGGGTACGTGAACAGGATAAACACCGAATTTACACCGATAAAAAAGAGGTTTTCGACGAATGTTTCCCAACCCGTAAACCGCGCAAGCGAAAACCCGGCGCTTACCAGCAGATAGGTCATAAATACAATGCCGGGAGTGATAAAGAAAAACTGCGATCGTTTTTTAATATCACGTACTGAAAAAACACCCAGGCTGCAGGCAGCAATGGTGGCAACCAAATATTCAAAATTGTAGTCGTGAATCACACCCGTTATGATGGCCAGCGAAACGGTTGCCATCAGGCCTACCCGGGAATCAAAAATGATCGTAAGAATAATGGGAGAGATAGCAATAGGAATAATAAGGCTGTTTACACTCTCGAACGGATAGATAAACGCACTTGGTAATATAACCAGCGTTAAGACGAGGAAAACCAGGAAAAACATGAGAGGCCGCTCAAAAATGGGCTTTCTGTACAGGAATATATAAATGAAAAACATCATGATGGCAATGGCAATGATGATGGTTTCACCTAAATAGCGCATCCACCTTTCGAGAGATGTGGCAGTGAGCGACCGGGCTTCCGCCAGGCTGTTTAGTATGTTTGCAGTATCCCGGGTTACAATATCGCCACGGCGGATTATAATCTGGCCCTGATCCACGGCGCCTTTGGTAAGCGACATGTTCGACAGATTTTCATTGTAGTTTGCCTCTGTATCTGCCTCATTAAAATACAGGTTGGGCTGCAGAACCAGTGATAAAATCTGCATTGCGGTTTCTGCAAGATCATTGGGAAATGTGCGGTCGAGCTGTCGGCGGGCACTTGATGTGGCTTCGCCCATATCGCGAACGGTCTGTTTACTTACGGTTCGCTGTGTAAGATCCTCCAGGTTTCGAATGGTGATGTCTTCCTGTTCAATTGTGCTCTTATCCCTGTCGATAATACCGTTTTCTGTGTACTCATCAATAATCCCGGAAAGCTCGCTGCGGATCTGCGACATATACGACTGGTCCTGAGGCAGATCATTAAAAATTACCTGCGCGTGATTTTCTGCAAGAAGATTCCATGCCGACTCACTGATCAACACTTCAGAAAATTCTTTCTCCTGCATATAGCGTATGCTGTCGCTATCTGCAGATGAACTTCCATTTTCCACAGCCCGACGCCACTGCGTGTAGCTGTCTAAAACAGGCTGCATTTCACGGAAGATATTATCCAGCTCTGCCTGCATATTAGCCGCTGCGTCAGTATCAATATGAAAAACGGGTTCTGTTTGTTCCCGGATGGTTTCCCGTTCCTGCTCCAGTTCTTCAGCGGTTTTTTTAATCGAAAATGTAAAGGGTGCTGTGAGGTCGTCAGATCGCCACGGTTCGCCGATGGTATAGCTGTCTACAGGCTGGAACGTAGAGCGTGGCAGTATGAATATGACAATGCCAAGGAAAGCAATGAGGATGAGAGCACGATAATATTTATTTTTTCTTTCACTTTTTTTCTCTCTTTCCCGACGTTTACCGGAGCCGATAGCTGGCGAAATTTCGGGCTTTTTCTGCCCGAGGCCAATTTTTTTAAGGATACTCATTCGTTTCTTTAATAAGTGATGATGTGCAAATCAAATATGTTACACAATATAAAAGTATAAAAAGGGTTCGCGAGGAATAAAAATGGATATGCGGCAGTATTAACAGACTGCCTGCAGTTCTCTTCTATTCGCCAATCAACTCTTTAAAATCGTTTTCGCTGAGAATGGGTATCTCCAGTTTTACGGCTTTATCGTATTTACTGCCCGGCGAATCGCCTGCCAGCAGGTAATCGGTATTTTTGCTGACAGAAGAGGTGGTTTTACCTCCGTGCTTTTCAATCAGCGTTTTGGCCTCTTTTCGGCTGTATGTAGGCAGGGTACCTGTAAGAACTACTTTTTTACCCTCCAGAACAGACGAGAGTGCCTCTTCCTTTTCATATGAAAACGTAAGTCCGGCCTCCCGTAAATGTTCAATCAGTTTTCTGTTTTTTTCTGATGAAAAGAAGGAGGAAACAGATTCCGCAATTTTCGGGCCTATGGAGTCTATCGCTGTCATCTCTTCAGTGCTGGCATTCATTATGGCATCCATTGACGCGAGGTGTCCGGCAAGATCCTTAGCAACGGTTTTTCCCACAAACCGTATTCCGAGAGCGTAAACAAGCCTCTCGAGCGGCTGTTTTTTACTTTTGGCAATGGCATCAATGAGATTTTGTGCACTTTTCTCGGCCATGCGCTCAAGGGGCAGCAGTTTTTCTTTTGTAAGCGTGTACAGGTCGGCATAGGTCGCGATTAGCCCTTCGTCGATCAGCTGCTCCACAACAGCTTCACCCAGGCCCTCAATATCCATGGCGTCGCGGGAGGCAAAGTGTGCCACGCGTTCACGTACCTGCGGCGGGCATTCGGGATTCATGCATCGCCAGGCTACTTCATCCCCCAGCTTAACCAGCTTTTCGCCACATGCAGGACAATTCTCAGGCATGGCAAACGGAGCCGAACGTCCATCGCGATCCGGGTTTACCACACTTACAACCTGCGGAATAATTTCACCCGCCTTTTCTACCACTACGGTGTCTCCGGGACGAATATCTTTACGTAAAATCTCATCTTCGTTATGGAGAGATGCCCGTTTTACCGTTGTACCGGCAAGATGTACGGGTTTCAGCTCTGCTACCGGCGTTATTTTTCCAAGCCGGCCCACCTGCAGCGTGATAGATTCCAATAGTGTGGATGCCTGCTCGGCTTTGAATTTGTAGGCAATGGCCCATCGGGGAAATTTGGAGGTGGTTCCCAGCTCCTCATGGTATCGCTCTTCGTTTACTTTTATAACCACACCGTCGGTTTCGTAGGGCAGATCGCTTCGCAGTTTTTTCCATTTCTCAATAGTGCTGAATACCTCACCTACAGAGGAACAAACTTTAAAGTGTTCACAAACGGGAATTCCCATATCCGAGACCATATCCAGTTTTTCCGCATGAGTTCGGGAGCTGTCGGATTCAGGGAGAATTAAATCAAATGCAAAAAAACGGATCGGCCTTTTTGATACTTCCCGGGGGTCCTGCATTTTCAGGGAGCCTGCTGTTGAGTTTCTGGGATTGGCAAATGCGGTCATTCCCTGCTCATCACGATATTCGTTCAGGCGCACAAATGCTTCCTTTTCCATATATGCCTCTCCGCGAATTTCGAGAGTCTGATTATAGTCAGGGCTCAGTTTTAGCGGGATATCCCTCACCGTTCTGATATTTTTGGTTATATCGTCGCCCTGGGTGCCGTCGCCCCGCGTGGCACCAAGTACGAGTTCACCGTCTTCATATCTCAGCCGAATAGACGCTCCATCAAACTTCAGCTCAACTGCGTATGTATACTCAATATCTCCAAGGATATCTTTTACACGCCGGTCAAAATCTTTCAGCTCGTCCTCGTTGTAGGTATTATCGAGGCTTAACATCGGCTGAGGGTGCTGAACGGTCGGAAAAATACTGGATGGTTCACCACCAACCCGCCGGGTGGGGGAGTCTTCAGTCTGCAGGTCAAACTCCTCTTCCAGTTTTTCAAGTTCATTCAGTGCCTCATCGAATTCACGGTCGCTGATGAATGGCTGTGCCTCCTGGTAATAGGCACGGTTGGCGCGTTTCAGAAGATCTTTAAGTTCGGTAACCCTTTTTTTGGCAGATTCTTTTGTCATGTTAAAAAAATTACACTCTTAGCCCTGGAAAGTCGTACTGTCTAAACCCAATTATTATGAAAGCTATTCCTCGTTGTTAAAAAGTAGGCCGGCTTCGGATCTCCAGAGGAGGTTCAACGCCTTCGGGTACCTGCAAGTCGGTGGTTTCAGACCATTTTGAATCAGACGTAAAATCAGATCGATTCAATTCCACAAATTCCTCCTCACCATTGTAGAAGTTTTGAACCATATTTTCGATCAAATGTCCATTCATAAAGATCAGCATGTTGTCATAAGGGCCGCGTATCTGTACGGTATCTTCGAAATCAAAGGTCATGGCGTTGCCCTGTTCTATCCAGTAGGGATCGAAACGCGGTTTTGTGTCGCTCCAGACGCGAATCGGGTCAACATTGCCAAATGCGGCATACACTACGATATTGAGAGTATCTTCCAGTGCCGAAACAGGCTCGGGGGTTACCTGCTCCTGATCTACCTGCTGTGGCTGCGGTTGCGGTTCATCCAGTTCTATGGACAATGAGCTTCCTGCGGGTTCTCCTGCCGGTGTAGAACTCTCCTGCTGTGGTGTACTTTCACTGCTTAATATTCCGCTTTGATAAACGAAGTAGCCTGCAACGCCCAGTACGAGAATTAAAATAATCATTCCAATTATCCATGCAGGTATTTGTTTCTTATCCTGATTGATTTTTTGCCCTACATTTGCCCAGTCTACCTCTTTTGTACTTTTCTCACGAGGCTGGGGTTTCTTTTCAGGCTTGGCACTGCCTGATTTCGGCGCGTCATCAGCCGTTGTTTTCAGGGTGCTGTCTGTTCTTTCAGATCTCTTCTTATCCTTATTGGTTTCTGAACCTGATGGTTCATTGCCTGGTTTTGATTGGGGGGTGGCTGTGCTGGTGTTATTATCCTCCTGTATTTCAGATGTATCAGCCGGCTCATCGAAAAGGTTTTCTGAACTCTCTTTATACCCACTTTTTGAACGGTTTTCCGGCTCCTCTTTCTTATTCCTGCTGTCATCAGAAGCAGGTTTAACCGAATCTTTTACCGAATCCTTCCCTTTGTCTTCCGGCAATTTTTCTGCCAGTTCCGGAAAATCTCTGAATAGCTCGTGGTTGTATTTTCCAGCCTCCCGCAGATTGAGGGCTTCAATGAGCAGGTCGTCATCGATTTTTAAAACCCGGCCATAGCTACGTACAAAATTCCGGGTGTAAATAGGCCCCTCTTCGGCATCAACAAAAATAGTATCGTTCTCAATTTTATCGAGAGTATGCTGCGGAAGCTTGGTGGCGAACTGAATATCCTGCAGAGTTAGCCCGAGGTGTTTTCTGATTTTTACGAGATCCTTTCCAATTGAAGGCATAGTTGTTCTGTTAATAAGAATTGAGTAGAAACGATTTAGTGAGGGCTTTTACGTACAAGAAGTCACCTTTTTTGTTCCTCCCGGATTATTACTGCCAAGTGTCGTAAAGAATTGAAACAGTTAAATAATACCAAAGGAAGAAATAAAAGCCCTGCAACATTGAAACAGTAAAATATAAGAGAAATTTAGAGTGATTTTGTAAGATTTTTGAAATTCGGTGTTCTTACATATATGCATATAAATGTATTAAAAAAACTAATCATGGGTTTGCGTTCAGTAGCGTTTCCGTCGGTTTGTGCCTGCTGCGGGTTTTCTACGGGAGTAAACGGCTGCTATATTTGTGAGTGGTGCAGAGCGAAGCGGTTTGAAGCCCCGCAGGTGCCGGGATGGGAGCTGCTTCCTGAATATATTACTCACCGTTTTTCAATGTGGGCTTTTGATAAAGGGGGCATGCTGCAGGGCCTGCTTCACGATTTAAAATATCATCACCTGAAAGATGTGGGCCTTGAGCTGGGCGCGCACCTGGGTGAAAGATATCTGAATGCACCTGAAAGGATGGAGCAGCTCCAAAGGGAAGGGAAAGAGCCTTTAATCATACCTGTACCGCTTCATAAGAAAAAGCAGAGAAAGCGCGGGTATAACCAGGCGAGAGTTTTGGCTATGGGAATATCGAACCGAACCGGGTGGACGGTGATTCCTGAAAAGAGCGTTATTCGTGTAAAAAATACAAAAACACAAACAGGACTCACCAGCAGTGAACGCCAACATAACCTGGATGGTGCGTTTGCATCTCTTCGTAAAGTTGATTTCAATCATTACGTTCCTGTTCTGGTTGATGATGTATTTACAACAGGTGCCACAACGTTTGAACTTGCAAAGACATTAGAGATATCAGCCGAACAAAAAGCTGTCATTCTTACAGTTGCATCGGCGTAATGCTGATATGGATGTAGGTTGATGGTAGGCGGGGTGAAAAAGCCTTAAAAACAATTTCGGAGTGCTATTCTACGCTATGGACGTTATATTTAGCCGTTATGATGAATCGAAAAAGCCATTCAGTAAACATCCTCGAAACGCCCTACTCAACCGTAACCAACAGCGGCCACTGGTTTCATGCTACACGGGAAACCATTAAGGACTACGTTCCGGGGTTGATGAAAATATACCCATTTGAAACGCTGATTGAAAAAGCCGTTACCTGGATTGACAGTGCCGATTCTATCTCCATGCTGCTTTTTTTTGGTCTCGCATTTCTGATTAATCCGTGGCTGGCCGGTGCAGTTTCCCTGCTGTTTCATTACGTTTGGTATCACAAAAAAAGTGCATTTGTCAATCTTCCGCTTACTCCTCTTTTGAAACTTCTGAACCGGGATTTTTTACAGCTTTTGGTCGCTGCCATTCTCCTCAGTTTTATGGGAATGGAGGGAATGTACACGGCTCTGGGAATTGGAATCGCCCTTTTTTTTCTATACAAAATCGGTCTTTTAAGACGACTTTGGGATAAACTGGATAAGAACTCATCCGGCAAGAAGCTGCCACTGAATGACCGCGTGCTAAAAATGGTTTTAGTGAGGTGTTCAATCTATCAAAATATACCTCCCAAAGATGTACAAAAGATTGACGCTCACGTTCAGAAAGCGGTGATTGAGTATAATAAACCCAGGAAAAAATGAAGCAGCGCCGCCTATTTATTGCCAGGCACGGAGAAACAGAATATAATCGGAAAAAAATGCTGCAGGGCCGCGGTATTGACGCTTCACTGAATGAAACAGGAATACAGCAGGCAAAAGAGCTGTCGAAATATTTGTGCAGTTACCCGGTTCAATTTCTTGGAAGCAGTAGTTTACGCCGGTCGTATGAAACGGCCGGGTATCACGGCGAATCTATAAAGAAAGATGTAATACAGTATTCCGGCCTGGATGAAATGGATTATGGCGATTTTGAAGGAGTCTCTTTCCTGGATGTGGAAAAAGAGATAAAGGAGATAAGTGAATCCTGGAGAAGTGGCCGCGTTGATTTGAGAATACCCGGAGGGGAATCCCCAAAGGATACCTTTGAGCGCGCAAACAGCGCTATGATGGATTTGATAGAGTCAACCGAAGAGGAGATCCTGGCTGTGGTTATTCACGGCAGGCTGATACGCATTTTGCTTTCGGAGTGGCTGGGTTTCGGCTTGAAAAATATGCATAAAATTGACCACCAAAATGGTGCTGTAAATCAGCTTATCTTTAAAAACGGCAGCTTTGAAGCTGTATATCTGAATAAAACTGATCATTTAACATTGTAATAAAATCCGGTTAAGGAAATGAGTGAAAAAGTAAGAAGCATGTTTGCTGATATAGCAGACGACTACGATCGAATCAATACTGTTTTATCGTTTGGTGTGCATAACGCCTGGAGAAAGAAAACCGTAAAAGAGAGCAGAGCGAAACCGGGCGACCGCGTACTCGACTGTGCAACGGGCACGGGAGACCTGGCCCTTGAGTTCAAGAAAACAGTGGGACACGATGGGTATGTGCTGGGTACTGATTTTTGCAAGGAGATGATTGAGCACGCTCCCGGGAAAGCCGACAAGCAGGAACTTGTGGTAGACTTTGAAGTGGCCGACGCCATGAATTTACCCTACGATGACAACTCTTTCACCATTTCGAGCATCGCTTTTGGTATTCGAAATGTAGACGATCCTGCAATAGCGCTTAAAGAGATGGCACGGGTGGTGAAACCTGGCGGCAGGGTAGTGGTTCTTGAATTTGGACAGCCACAAGGAGTAGTCGGCGTTCCGTTCCGTTTCTACAGCAGATATGTGATGCCTGCCATTGGTGGTATGATAAGCGGCAACCGTGAAGCCTATACGTACCTGCCCGAAACGAGCGCAAAATTTCCTGCGGGAGACAAATTTCTTGAACTAATGGATGAAACCGGTGCATTTGATGAAAAAAGAGCGGTGAAGCTAACAGGCGGTATTTCCTATATCTATGTGGGTACCGTGAAAGAGAATTAGTATATTCATGCTATCCATGCCTTTATATGGACTATATCCTTTAAATGACCCATTTGTACAATCGATTTAATCATTTTGAGTTTGTCCATTGGCTACTTTATTTGCGAGGACGAATTAATAAAAAAATATACCAGTCATGATGAATTATCAGGAAATTATAAAGTATTTACCCCACCGCTACCCTTTTTTATTGGTCGATCGCGTTTTGGAACTGGAGAAGGAGCGAATTGTAGCCTATAAAAACGTAACCGCGAATGAAGATTTTTTTAATGGACATTTTCCCAACCAGCCGATTATGCCGGGTGTGCTTCAGGTTGAAGCTCTCGCTCAAAGCGGTTGTATCATGCTGCTCGATGGCCAGACCGAAGATATCAGCGATAAACTGGTTGTGTTCAGCGGTATTAAAAATGCCCGGTTTCGGCAGCAGGTGGTTCCGGGCGATCAGCTGATGATGGAGGTGGATCTGCTCAATTTCAGACGGAATTTTGCCACGATGCACGGGATTGCCAAAGTGGATGGAAAAGTTGCCTGTGAGCTCGAAGCTACGGCAGCGATCATCAAAAGAGATCAGTCATGAGCACGCAGAAAAGAGGCAGCAACCCCGACAAAGTAACCACGCAAACCGTTGTGGAGATGAAGGGTAGGGGTGAAAAAATCAGTATGCTTACCGCATACGACTACACCATGGGAGGAATTGTCGACAGTGCGGGAATCGATGTGATTCTGGTTGGCGACTCCGCCAGTAACGTAATGGCCGGGCACGACACCACGGTTCCTATGACCATGGATCACATGATCTACCACACATCCTGCGTGGTGAGGGCCGTAAACCGAGCGCTTGTGATTGCCGATCTGCCGTTTATGACCTACCAGGTAACGGCCAAGGAGGCCCTGATAAATGCCGGACGAATGATGAAGGAGGCCGGTGCCCATGCAGTGAAACTGGAAGGGGGCAAGTCGATCACTAAAACCGTAAGAAAGATTGTGGATGCCGGGATTCCCGTGATGGGGCACCTGGGACTAACTCCCCAAAGTATCTATAAGTTTGGCACCTATAAAGTTCGGGCAAAAGAGCAAGAAGAGGCCGACCAGCTCTTAAAAGATGCCCTTGAGCTCGAAAAAGCGGGTGTGTTTTCTATTGTACTCGAGAAAATCCCATCCGGGCTGGCGAAAAAAGTAACCGAATCTCTCTCGGTTCCAACCATAGGTATTGGAGCCGGACCTCATTGCGACGGACAGGTATTAGTTTTGCACGATATGCTTGGACTCAATAAAGATTTTTCTCCGCGATTTTTACGCCGCTATGCCGATCTGCACAAGTCTATGACCGGTGCCGTAAAGCACTACATTTCTGATGTGAAAGAGGGGTCGTTTCCGAACGAAAATGAGCAGTATTCTTAGTTTTAGATGTGAGTATTGAGTATTGAGATGGGGAATGTATTTTTTATTGCTTCCTCTTTGTCCTGATAAATAAAAATATTAAGCAACATCTGTAGATAGATTTAAACATGAGTGAGCAGCAGAAGCCTTTGATTCTTGTATGTAATGATGATGGTATTTTTTCACCGGGAATTAAGGCACTTGCGGAGGTGGCAGATGAATTCGGAGACGTTGAAATTATTGCCCCGGACCGCCAGCAGAGCGCCGTGGGGCACTCCATTACCATTCAAACACCTCTTCGCTCGCGCGCCTTTCGCGTTGACGACCGATTTAACGGCCAGGCGGTGAACGGAACCCCGGCCGACTCCGTAAAACTTGCCCATAATCAGCTTCTGAACCGGAAACCGGACCTGGTGGTGAGCGGCATTAACCACGGGAGTAACGCCGGCATCAATATTATCTATTCGGGGACCGTGAGTGCCGCGACAGAAGGAACCATCCTTGGATACCCAAGTATCGCCGTATCGTGTACGGAATTTAGTGAAGATGCCGATCTGACCGGTGCACGCGATGCTGCAAGAAAAGTAATTGGCTATGTGCTGAATCACGGCCTGCCCAAAGGCGTAACGCTGAACCTGAACGCTCCCGCAGGTCCGCTGAAAGGGATAAAGTGGGTTCGGCAGGCCAACAGCCGCTATGTGGAAGAGTTTGAAGGCCGGGTGGATCCCCATAACCGCTCATACTACTGGATGACCGGAAAATTTCAGCTTCTGGATGAGGATGAGGATAACGACATCAGTGCGCTTGAGCAGGGCTATGCCTCACTGACCCCAATCCAGTATGACTTAACGTCGTATTCACTGCTTAGTGATTTGAAGAATATTGATCTTTGAGGCCGTCACTATTCGTGGCACCACTTAATAGGTTTACATCTTTTTTTATGTCTATGATCGTTTTAGTGGTGCCACGAATGTTGTCAGCCCAGACATGGTATGTTTGAAATGGCAATAACCAGTAGATTGAAGCCTTCCTTCGAATGGGGACGAGCCGCGTTTGGCACCGGGTAAACATACCATGTCTTTTGTAGTGAGTAGCCTTCAGAAGCATCCGTTCATCCCCCTGTCCGTCTGGCGACGGACCTTCCCCCTTCGAAGGGGGACTTTGATTACAGCCCGTTCTCCTTCAGGTTGCGGGCAAGCTCAATCCAGAACGCTTCTACCAGCGGACGGCGGTCTTTACCCACCCGGAATTCGATCTGTTCGAGATGGCTGAGCGGGAGCGTTCGGATGTGCTTTCCCCATTTGGCGCTTTCCATCGGTACAAAAGAGTCGTTGGGGCCATCCTG
>DATGBT010000028.1:0-23932 GCA_035312505.1 Balneolaceae bacterium
ACTCTGCTGGGCGTAAGCCGATAGGGTACTGGTTGCTAAAAAGAGTAGCAGTAGAAATGATTTAAGATAAATCTTCATAAAGATTATTGGTCCCTGAATTGGTATTGTTTTAATATTTGTTCGAGTTGATCAACGTCTGCAGACTCGATTTCATTGTTGGATTCTGCCTGAAGATACAGATTTCGAAGGTAACCATTAACCAATCTTCTGGACTTTTCTACAGCGAGCCACTCTTTAATCTGAGGAATCAGCCAGTTGAGGTCTGGATATTCTCCTTCTGTAATTTCATCTGTGAGCTGAATCAAATGAAAATTACCGTTCTCGTAGGTAATGGGGGAGCGTTCGGTAATACCGATAAAGCTTAAAAATTCGCTTAGCTGAGGAAAATCTGAAAGAACCATACTTTCCGGCCAAAACTGTTCCGAGAACTCTTTTTGGTATGCCGGTTCGATGCTGTAGTTTTCCAAAACTGCATCCCACTCCGTACCATTCATCAAATCGCGATTGGCATTTTCTGCATCACTTCTAGTGCGTGTTGTGATGTGTCTGAAGCGGATATAACGCTCATTCATCAAAAACTGATCTCTGTTATTTTGGTAATATTGCTGGGCTTCTTCATCACTTACTGTCAGCTGAGTCTGATTATCGGCAATAATTGCTTCCCGGAGCATGGTTATAAGAAGATCATTCTCCAGCTGATTCATTTTAGAACGAAAGGCGTCCGTTTTATCAATCTCGAGTACTCTCGCATGATCCGCAGCAATTTGATCATCAATCCACTGATCCCTGTACTGTAATAATGCGAATATACTATCCTGTTGAAGATGAAAATCAGGCACAGCAACAATGGCGTCTTCAAGTGTTAGAACCTCTCCGTTAACGGCCGCTATCTCTTCTGAAGGCTGACCGGGTTGAAGTCGTTCACATGCAGGCAAAAACCAAACGGCCCCAAAGCCGAAAAAGAGCGGAAGTATAAGTAGTCGATAAAATCCGTTGTTATTGAACATTACCAGGAAAAAGTTCCGTTTGATATTTTTCTCTTAGTTCTTGAAGATAGTTATGTTCATGCAGTTCTCTTACTTCATTAAATATGTCGGTTTTTGCCTCTTCAAACGACATTGGCCTCATGGGTTCAATATTCGCAACGAAATAGAACTGATGCCATGTTTCATTGTCCTCTATATGGGATGCATTACCGGAGCCAACCTGCTTTAATGTTTGAAATAGTTCAGGATTTCTGTCCGTGGCAGTTCCCTCTCTTACAATAACGTCATCAAACGTCTCTCTTACAGTTTCAGGATTGCCATGATATAACAAAGAATCCCTGACGGTTGAAATGACCGAATCAGTCGCCGCAGTTATTCTGTAATAAGTGATGGTTTCTTCAGTAACAAATTCAGAGCGGTTTTGTTCAAAATGGTTCTTCATTAATTGCTCATCAGCTGCATCAGGGTTCCATAAAAACTCTTCGTTTATCTTGAAAACTACCAGGCCATTTAAAAACTGGTCCATTTCAAACCTGTAATCATTAAATCTCTCTTTTGTGAGATCAATAAGGTTTAATTCGATCACGCGATTTTTATACTGCTCAAATGCAGTTAGGATTGATCTACTTTCGTCAGCTTCCTGGTTATAAAATTCAATGAACTGACCTGATAAAATGGGTTTGTCATTAAATTCCGCTATAACAGAATTGTTCTGAAGTGAATCTGTAGCTCCGCTCAGGTAATTTGCCATATTATCAAATGCTTCATCAAAAAGCTGGAAATTGCCGTACTCTGTGAGTAATTCATAGAGTTCTTCTTCTCCAGGTTGCAGACGACCAAGACGATTCAATTCATTCTCCGCATAATCCTGTAAACTTTTATTGTCTGAAAAGTTTCTTACCGAATCAACTTTTACTATATGGAAACCGTAATCCATCTCGAGGATGTCTGAAAAAAGACTGTCTACGGCTACATCCATAACGTTATCTACAAAAACCTCCGGAAACTGCATGCCGTAGCCCACCCATCCGATTTCACCATTTCGTGAAGCAGTACGCCTGTCGTCACTAAACTCATTTACAACTTCACTCCACTCAACCCCACTTTTTAGCGAGTCTAATGCCTGTGCTGAGAGCTGCTCCGGGTTTTCGTTCCCCTGTTTTGCGACAAAAAGATGGCTTACGTGCCGCTCTGGTGTACGAGGGCGCGTATCCATCAAATAGATAATGTGGAAGCCAAACTGCGTTTGAAAAGGTTCAGAAACTTCTCCAACGTCCAGTGAATATAGTACATCCTCAAAACTTTTAACTGTTCTTCCTGCCGTTATCCAGGGTAGAGGGCCCCCGGCGTAATTTCCATTTTCAATTGATGAATACTTTACATTTACAGAATCTGGTTCAGCCCCATTCAGTATCTCTTTTTTTGCTGCAGAAAGCTGCTTTTTAATCTCTCTGGACTCTTCATAATCGGGATTTTGCGCTGTAATCAAAATATGGTAGGCCAGTAATTCTTTTTTACTCCGCTTGATGAAGGTATCCAGGATACGGTCTTCAATATCCCTGTTTATCCACTGTTTCTTTGCGGATTCTTTAGCAAAAGTACGATATTCAGCCAGAATATCAGGATCTTCAAAATACCCTAATTGCCTGCCTTCACGAATCTTTAACCGGTAATCTATATAGGAGGGGAGGAAGTCGCGCAGTTCATCTACATTTACAGAATTGCTGTCAGGGTTCCCGGAGAACCCAACCTGAAGTTCATTCAGCGTTACAGGCTGGCCTAAAATTGTAGCAACATGTTTTTGCTCATCTGTAATTTCGGATTCTGGTGATTTTAAAGTTGAGCAGGATTGGGTGATACCGAGAAACAGTATCAACGCAATGAGTAGAGATGTCTGTTTCATTCTTTTTGCTTAATAGAATTTGGTTCTTTCTTTGATGATTTAATAGAGTATCCCGGCTATGGTTGCGGTCATCAGGTTTGCGAGAGTTCCTGCAAGTACAGCAAGAAGCCCAAAACTTGCCAGCTCTGACTTTCTGGAAGGTGCAAGTCCGCCAATCCCTCCAATTTGAATGGCGATTGAAGAGAAATTTGCAAAACCGCAAAGTGCAAAAGTTGCCATGGTTATTGTTTTTTGAGAAATCATTCCCTGCTGAACCATATCAGCAAGCTGAAGGTAGGCTACAAACTCATTCAGAACAACCTTGGTACCCAGCAGTGAGCCCATATTTACAGCATCCTGCCATGGTACGCCAACAATAAAAGCAATGGGAGCAATGGCCCACCCAAGTAGACCTTCAATGGTCAGTTCAAAATTTGGAAACGCACTGTTTAAGCCTGTAATTTCACCAATTTCGAATAGGAAATAGTTGCCCATAGCCAGTAAGGCTATAAATGCCAGCAGCATGGCACCCACATTTGCAGCGAGTTTTAAGCCAACACCTGCCCCTGTTGCTGCAGCGTCAATACCGTTGGCATCTGTTTTCTCAACACTCATTTTTACGTTGCCTTTTGTAGCCGGCTCTTTCGTTTCCGGAAATAAAATTTTTGCAATGACCAGTGCTGCAGGTGCAGCCATCAGGCTGGCCCCCAATAGCTGTTCCGCAAACATTAACCGCCCAACATCCAGAGAAACGTTATTTGCCAGTGCATAAGAGTTGCCAAGCATCTGTACATAGGCAGCCATTACGCCACCGGCTATAGTAGCCATACCGCCGGTCATCACCGTGAGAAGCTCCGATTTTGTCATCTTGTCGATATAGGGCTTAATAACCAGCGGCGATTCTGTTTGCCCTACAAAAATATTGGCCACAACGGATAGTGACTCTGCCCCGGATGTACCCATTACTTTTTGCATACCTTTCGACATGGCGCTTACTACTCGTTGCATTATTCCGTAGTGATATAGAATGGCAGTTAATGACGCAAAAAAGACAATGGTAGGGAGTACCTGGAACGCAAAGAAATTACCCAGGCTTCCTTCCATTCCCGGACTTTTTGCAAGGTCTCCAAAGATAAATTCAGCACCCTCTGTTGTAAAGTCGAGTACAATCACAAAAAAGCTTGAAACCCAGCTAAAAAATGCTTTCGGCCAACCAAGTGGAGACCAAACCGCCGCCATATCGGAACCTTTTAGAATAAAAACGGCCAGCACAAACTGAATGGCGAGCCCCGACCCCACCAATTTCCAGTTAATGGCTTTTCTGTTGTTACTAAATGCCAGGGCGATGCCAACAATAGCAGCCATCCCAATCAAGCCTCTTACAATATCCATAATTTTAAATCTGATTCGTTTCTGATTGCTCTTTTACTCGCTGAAGAGGAGGTAGTGGCTTTCCTTTTTTAGTATCTACCGGTGGACGAAAACAGTGCCTTGCCCTGGGTTCATAGGCCTCTTTTTCTCCAACCAGCACCTGATCGTCGTTTTCTGTTATTCGCTGGGAGAAATTGGCTGTCATACCACTTTCCGAGCAAATAGCATGCAGTTTCGTGACATATTCCGCAATGGCAAGTAGCTGGGGCATAGGTTCAAAGGGTTTGCCAAGATAATCCATATCAAGCCCTGCAATGATCACTCTTTTGCCATCATTGGCCAGTGTGTTCACTACATCAACGATACGCTCATCAAAAAACTGAGCTTCATCGATACAAACTACTTTTGCCGAGGAAGTTAATAAAATGATCTGATCAGCCGTATCAACGGTAATGCCTGGAAGAACAGTCTCATCGTGAGATACGACATCTGTATCACTGTAGCGATTGTCTACCACAGGTTTAACAATAACCACATGCTGACCTGCAATATGTGCACGTTTAGCCCGCCGAATAAGTTCTTCCGTTTTGCCACTAAACATGCCTCCGCATACAACTTCAATCCACCCGGCTTGCTGGGGCAGGAAAGATGGCTCATTTATCATAAAAATCTATTTCTTTTAAATACTGTCGCATGGAATATATCCTGTCAGTTGCAAAACAAAAAGAGAAGATTCAATTTTTAGTGTTACCGAATTACCAGAGCATATTGATTATCTGTTTTCGTGATCAAACTGATATTTGGTGCTGAAGATGACAAAAAGGTCGTTATATTGAGCACCTGATTATTTCTGACAAATTTGAGTATTTATAACATCTTATTTTATGCCACAGATCGCACTTCGGGCTTCGATAGCAAGCGCACTACTAATTATTATTACATTATTACCTGCAACCCTTTACGGACAATTTCTTGAAAATTTTGAGGAGGGTGAAAAGGCCTCATATGCACCCGGCACTGTTGAATTATCATCCGGCAGCTGGATCTTAAACGACGCTCTTTTAGGCAGCAACAGCAACGATCGCTTTAATGGTGCCCAGTCTGTTCGCGTTAGGAATGGTTTTATTGAGATGGAATTTGATTACCCGGATGGTGCTTCTGTTTTTTCTTTCTCAGGTGCAAATTCGGGCTTTAGCGATGATACCGGGGGTAGTGTAGAGGTTTTCTATTCCATTGATGATGGCGAAAACTGGGTATCTCTTTCAGATCCTGTTGTATTAACAGAAGGCAACTCGCTTCAAAAATATGAGCTATTCGTTGATATTGACTCCCCGGTTCGGTTTCGAATTGAAAAGGTGGAGGGAAATCGTGTTAATATTGATGATGTTGAGATAGAACCTTATACGGAGCTATCAGAAACACCAAGCATTTCCTTACGATCCAACGGTGATGAAGTGATTTTAAACCAGACTATTGATATGACTGCTGTTCAAGTGGATCAGCTTTCAACGCTGGAATTTCGTATTACAAACGAAGGAGAGCAACAGCTGAAACTCAACACTCTGGCTTTTAGTATGAGCAACCGATTTTCAATAACGGGAGATTTACCCGATCAGCTGGAAGCAAGGGAGTCGGCTTTATTCAGTGTTCGATTTCAGTCGTCAGATCATGGACACTTTACAGATGAACTCACTATTCAGACGAATGACCCTGATACCCCTTCATTTTCCTTAACCTTAAGGGCGTTTTCTGTTGATCAAAATGTTTTGATTCCTATTTCTGATGCAAGGCAGATGCCGTTTGGAGTGCGCGTGAAGGTTGCGGGAACCGCAAGTGTGGCAAATGAATTTGAAGGCCCCTCTTTTATTCAGGACGATAAAGCCGGAATAGCTGTTTTTCATCAGCCACTATCAGAGAGTGTGTCGAGGGGAGATTCGGTCCATGTTCAGGGACCGGTTACGGAATTTAATCCTGTTGATGGCCCGGAAGGAGCATTTCTAGTACAAATAGCTTCTCTTGGCAGCAGTTCTCCGGTTTCATTTGAGATCATTGCTCAAAATGAAGTGCCCGAACCAAGGATAGTTTCGCTATCTGATGTGAATAGTGGAGAGTTTGAAAGTCGTTTGGTAACGATCAGTAATGTTACATTTCTGGATGATGGCATTATCCGTGGAGATCAGAATATATCCATACGGGATGAAACTGGTTTTGGCCATGTACGCATTGATAATTCAGTAACGGAACTGATTGGTGGCAGAATTCCCGAAGAGCCCACAGATTTGACCGGTGTGGTAGATAAATTTAATGGTAACTATCAGGTCAAGCCAAGAGATTCTGAAGACCTTGTGGTGGAAGCCATAGAGTTTGGCGGAGAAGATGTGCCCCGCGACTCCACATTCGATGTAGTGACATGGAACATTGAGTGGTTCGGATCTGATAACAGAGGGCCTGCTCCCGATCTGCAAATTTCAAATGTCGTTGAAGTTGTAGAAACCATAGATGCAGAACTGTATGCCTTCCAGGAAATATCAAATCGCAGCCGCTTTCTGGATATGGCTGAATCCCTTGACAACTATCGTGGATTTGTCTCTTTTTATCCTCAGGATCAGCAAACCGCTTATCTGTTTAAGAACAGTATAGTTGATTCACTGGATTCTGGTGAACTGCGCGAAGGGCAGGACAGTTTTGACTGGGCCAGCGGCCGTTTCCCTCTCTTTTTTGAATTTGATGCAACGATTGGAGAAACCACTCAAAGAATTACAAGCTATAATTTTCATGCAAAGGCATTGGGAGACAGAAGTTCTTATAACCGAAGACAAAATGCGGCTGCCTCACTCAAAGAGTTTCTGGACGATTCCAAATCGAATGATAATCTTATTGTTTTGGGTGATTTTAATGATCAACTAAATTTTTCGACGTACAATCAGGAGGTATCTCCTTATTCAATATTTGTAGAGGATGAAAATTACTTTGCTGTAACAAAAAGCCTCGAAGATGCCGGGTTTGTCAGCTTTTTGGGAAGCCAGTTCAGAAGCATGATTGACCATATCGTTGTAACGAACGCTTTAATTGAAGGACACCTTGAAAATGCTCAACGGGTGGAAGATACGAGCTATATTGAGAATTTTACGACCACAACGTCCGATCACGCACCGGTATGGTCCCGTTTTCGGCTCACACAGGATATTGATGATAGGCCACAGGAACCGTCAGAGCCACAGGAAGATGCGCTGGTTCTGTTTCCCAATTATCCAAACCCGTTTCAGGGGCAGACAACCCTATCATTTTCACTAAAAGAGCCATCACAGACAGAAATTACAATTTACGACATGACGGGTAGAACGGTAGGTAAATTGACATCCGAATCTATACTTCAACCCGGGAAAAACGAAATGTGGTTTGATGGCAGCGGGCTTGGTTCCGGTTTGTACGTGTATCAAATTGAACTCGACAGTGGTGTATCTGAATCAGGAAAAATGATATTGATTAAATAGAAGTTTGATATGGAAAGTGAACGAACATATCAAATGCCCGCAGAGTGGGAAAAACACGGTGCTACTCAGCTTCACTGGCCATCAAACAGAGAAACTTGGCCCGGAGATTCCCTCGCCAGGGTTGAAGAGGTATATCTTGAAATTATTAATAAGTTACACAGATTTGAGCCAATTATTCTTCTTTGCGATCATAAAACAAAAGTTGATCAGATTAAAAAGAGAATGGTGTCCAATGGAATAGACCTGGAAAGAATCAGTCTATATTCAATTCCCATTAATGATGTTTGGGCTAGAGACTGCGGCCCTATCTTTGTAAAGAAAACCAGAACTCAAAAAACTGAATATATAATAACAGATTGGGAGTATAACGCATGGGGAGATAAATACCCTCCATATGATGCGGATAATGCTATTCCCGGATGGTTCTCAAAAACGTTTAATATTCCATCTGTAAAAACCGGCAGAGTACTGGAAGGGGGGAGTATTGACACAAATGGTGCGGGTACTTTTCTGACCACCGAATCGGTATTACTAAACCCAAACCGGAATCCTGAGCTATCGAAGGGAGAGATTAAACAACTACTTCAAAATTTTCTGGGTGCTGAGAATATTATATGGTTAAAAAATGGGCTAGCCGGTGACGATACGGACGGACACATTGATGATTTAGCACGTTTTGTTAATAAAAATACAATTGTGACGATGGTTTCTGATAATCCTGATGATGTGAATTATGATACGCTTCAGGAAAATCTGGATATTTTGAACCTGGCTACCGATAAAGATGGAAATCCTTTTCATATTATTGAACTGCCCATGCCGGTTACCCATACGGAAATCCCAACTATAGACGGTTCTCACTATCTTCCCGCAAGCTATGCCAATTTTTATATAGCCAACGGAATTGTGCTCATTCCCCTTTATGACAAATCGTTTGACAGTGAAATTCTTGATCTGTTCAGCCATCTTTTCCCCGATCGGGAAATAGCCGGAATACAGTGCAGTGATCTTGTATGGGGGCAGGGCAGCATACACTGTATTACGCAGCAGCTATACGATATCAGTATTTAGACATTTTTACATGATCGATAACTAACTACTCGGTATAAGTAACAAGTTCCCAAACTTCTGACCGGACAAGATCCCGAACGTTCTCAACATTCTGAAAGAATGCAGCAACATCTGCATCGGGTCTGCTCTGACGGAGAACTTCTTCATTAAAATGAAATTCAACATCCCTTAGATCATTGTAATAATTACCGGTAGAAAAGTTATATCCATACTCTTCGCCGCGGGGCAGGATAAGCTGAAATAGTTCCCATCCCTCCATGTTTCCATTTTCTATTCTGATTTGATGTATGGGCTTTGCATTTTCGTCTTCCATCATTTGATAGGTATACTCTGCTCCTGGACTTACATCCATATAGTCTAGCATCAGAAACTGTGCAGGACCGTTTTCACTTTCATGAACGATGCTGTTGTTAATTTTCCAGAGTTCAGAAAAATTTGGCGTCATAATAGAGTAATAGTCAGACAGCAGTTTTGCGGTATTATCTCCTTTCGAGAATTCTTCTAAATGATCACGCAGACTTTCGTTATTGCAGAGTTCGCTGCATATAGATACAGCAACGAAGTTGTGATCTGTATTTTGTGAGCCAGGATAAAGAACTCTGTAGAGATACCAATTCTCCATAGACCCTGCTTCAATTCTTGCTTCATTTACAGGTTTTAAGACCGACTCAACGTCGTTTTGAAAAGCAGAAAGTTCCTGAAGATCGATTTCTAAATAGTCGATCTTCATATATAATCCCTGATTATCTTGCGTAAAACCCTGACTGAAGAAAGCTGCTTGGAGAAATAATAGACTTAAGAGTGAAAGTAATCTGGTTTTCATAATCGATCTCCGCTGATTAGTTGGCAGTTAATAGCAATTAACAAAATCTTTTAGTGATTTAGAAATCTCTGGTTATAAGCTGCAACATATACAGGTTAAACATTTTGATAACATTTAGCTGTCTGGGTATTAATGCGCATTGTGATTTCGTATATAGTAAAATAATCACTCAATACTTAAAATGTGAAACTATGAAGCATAAATCCACACATGTTATTTTATCCGTTCTGTTAACGCTGTTATTCATCTCTGCCAACACCATACCTTCAGAAGCTCAGAGTGGTATTGACTGGACAGAGTTGGCGAATGCCCAGGAACGATCAATAGATAACAATAAGATAGTTTTTGTTTTTGTTGAAGCTGAATGGTGTGGTTTTTGCAAACGAATGAAGAGAGACGTTTTTCCAAACCCAAAGGTCTTGGACTTAATGCTCGATAAGTACTACAATGTTTTGATAGACCTTGAGTCTAAAAACGAAATAACATTTAATGGAGAGACCATGACTGAGCGAGAATTTGCACGAAGTATGGAGGTGAAACAAACGCCAACAATGATTTTCCTGGATAGTGAGGGTGAAGAGTTGGGAAGACAGCCCGGGTATCTTGATAAAGATGATTTGTATAAGCTGCTTCGCTATGTTATTTCAGAAGATTTTGGTGTTGTGTCTTTTTCTGAATTTAGTGCAGGCAGATAGCCGGCTGAACTACCTGCACTGTATTCACTATTACTTTTAATACCTCATTAATTAGTCGTTATATAGCTCAATTTCCGGAAAGAAATCTGCCAGAGCAAACCAGTAGCCTGTGTAAGAACGTGCCGGTGTTAATTGTTCGCCTTCATTCGGGCCGCTAACGGCATATCCGAAAATATCCCATTCATTTCCGGCCTGGTCAGTCATAATTACGTTTCCAGAAGGGTCGTCCAAAGCGGTAAACTCCAAACTCTGCTCAAATGCATTCGACAATCTAAATGCGTTTATGAAATCATGTTCCAGATTTCCAATGATGAGATAGTCATTACCCATAAATGAGTCATTAACAATTACTGTGCCATCAGAAAAATCTTTCAGAGTATATGCTTTCACTTCTACATTCTGGTTTGCACCTGAAGGCAGAATAGCGTGTACGCGATCTTTTCTGTTCAGCCTGTCATCATTGTTATTGATGGGGAAGATTATTTGCTGGTCATTTGTAGTGTATTCTGATCCATAAAGAAAACCACTGTAATTACGCTCACTTCCTGTATTTGTATTGAGTACCCGAGAATTGGGATACATCTGTTTCCAGGTTGCCCAGTCAGTTTCAATGACCTGTACTACATTCACATCTATACCACCAAAGTCTCCACCAACACTTCGAAGTTGCATTTGCGACCAGAAACTTGTTGAAAATCGATCATACATAATCAGGTTGTTTCTAAAAAGCAGTCCTGATACACCATACTCAACACTATTACCACCCAGATTTCTTTCTATTCCAATAGATGTACCGGTTAATGGGCAGAATGTTACGGCTACATCTATATCATCAAAAGAGTCATTCACAATTTCGTGATGATCCATTATCTGATGTGGGTATGCCCGAATATCATCATCAATACGAATTGCAGTAACACGTCGGCCATCCTGTAAGAACTCAACCTCGGAAGCGATTGTGAATCTGGGATTTTCAAGTGATGGGATGCCATCAATTCCAGGGCCCCCATCAACAATTTCACTTGGGTTTATAAGCCAATCTATATTAGATCCAAAAAGATTGTCACCATTTCCGGAAGTTGGTGAAGACGATGAGCTGCATGTATTCAAAAATATGATGCACCCGAGCAGTTTAACAAAGGTAAATGTTGTTGAATTAACTGTTTGTTTAGTTTCCATGAATAAAAGTATTTGTTGAAGAGTTAAAGTTGATAAAAAAGGCTCCTGAGATGGCATATTTCGTGGTTGGCTGTGTGCCGTTCAAATATTGATATACGGGTATTTGTCCGGAGATTTTGAAGGTTGCTCGGTCGGAAATCCCAACAAAAAGATCTGGAATGATACTAACCCATTTACCACCGGTATTGGGCATTTGCGCGTCATTTCGCTGGTCTGAGCTTGTAGACCTGTAGCGGACACTGATGCCGTAAGACAACCTGTCTGAGAAGGGAAATGAATTTGTTGCAGTGAGGTTTGATATCCATTCGTTTCCAAACTGGTAAAAATCAGTTTCAGTAAACCGTTCATTCTTACCTGTGTACCTAAAACTGTTAATCCATGTGATATTTAACGTAGAAAGAGGCATAAGGGAAATACCTGTCTGATTCCACAGCACTAGGTCCCAGGCACCACTTCCCGGCTGCATATCAGCATTAAATAATAAATTGTTGTCATTTCTAACGGATGTACTGCCAATTGGAGCTTTCCCACCCAAACCCACAGCAAGGTGGTATCTGTTCCAAAGGTCTTGCTGTTTAATGGTGTAGCGCATCATAAATATCCCGTCGCCAACGCCGGATGTTACTGATGTTTGTGTGCCTCCCGGTATCGTAAGTCCACTTATGCGCTGCTTCCGAACTGTTGACAGAGTGCCGGAAATTGAGAGTCTCTCAGTAAGGCCATAACTGATTTCCAAAAGTCCTGATTGCGTATTACGTTCGGCAGAATCATTCGTCAATTGGTTAGAACCGCTGAACAGGTTTGTAATTTGGTTGTATTCGTACGTGAAACCAACCAGTAAATTACCCTTACCTCCGGCACCGGTACTTTGTGAACTTAGAAGAGGAGCTCCGGCACAGCTACAGGTTTGAGCATTCGTAGCATCAGGAATCGCTGATAGGATCATCAACAAGAAAAACTGAATCGTAATATAAATTTTCATCTGTCTGACTTTGACTTTTTCTTATCTATTTGGCTTCATAAACGCTAAAAAGAGAGTCGCAGATGTAACAAACACAGAAATGTTATACTCTTTTATAAAATTGTGAACAGTTGCCTAATCTCAAACATTGATCATTACATTCACAAATTACTTTATTATCTTGGTGGTCAGTGAATATTTTGAATCACAATCTCAGAAATGTCAACAATATCCAATGATAAGTATGAGGCTGTAATTGGTCTCGAAGTACATGCTCAACTATTAACGGAAACCAAAGCTTTTGCTCCCGTATCATCACAATATGGAGGAGCTCCAAATACCCAGGTTACACCGCTCTGTTTAGGCCACCCGGGAACGTTACCCGTTTTAAATGAAAATTTGGTTCGCTATACCATAAAAATGGGCCTTGCTACAAATTGCAGTGTTTCTGAAAAGTCTATTTTTGCGAGAAAAAATTATTTTTATCCGGATCTCCCAAAGGGATATCAAATTTCCCAGTACGAGACACCCATCTGCTACGATGGTTTTATCGATATTGAACTGGATGAGTATGAGAAACGTATTGGTGTGACAAGAATTCACATGGAGGAAGATGCCGGAAAATCAATCCATGATCAGGATCCGTATCACACGCTTGTTGACCTGAACCGTGCAGGCACACCTTTGATTGAAATCGTTTCAGAGCCTGACCTCAGAACCCCTCAGGAAGCATACGCTTATCTCAAGAAAATTAGGCAGATTGTGCAATACCTTGGTGTTTGCGACGGCAACATGGAAGAGGGTAGCTTACGGTGTGATGCAAACGTATCCATTCGTCCAAGAGGTCAAAAAGAACTCGGCACACGTACCGAACTGAAAAATATGAACTCATTCAGAAATGTGGAACAGGCTATCTATTATGAGATTGAGCGTCAGATTGAGCTTGTTGAGTCTGGTGGCGAAGTGGTACAGCAAACCTTGCTTTGGGATACCTCGAAAATGGTTACCCGGCAAATGCGGTCTAAAGAAGAGGCGCACGACTACCGCTATTTTCCAGAGCCCGATTTGCCACCCGTAATCGTTACCCAGGAACTGATGAATGAGGTAAGAGAAGAACTTCCGGAACTTCCTACTGTTCGCCTTCATCGGTTTATAAATGAGTTAGGGCTTTCTGAGGATGAAGCCGTTGTATTGACTGAAAGCCGGGCAATGGCTGATTATTTTGAGGAGGCACTCTCAATACTGAATGAACCCAAGGCCATATCAAATATTATCTTAACAGAAGTTCTAAGGGTTTTGAACACAAAAAGCATCTCTATCAATGAGTTTCCAATAACTGCTAAAAGGCTCACAGAGTTATCAAGTCTTAAGCTTGATGATAAAATCAATTCGTCAGCCATGCAGACAATCTTTAATGAAATGCTTGAAAGTAATAGCTCAGCTAGGGCACTTGCTGAGGAGTTGAATTTACTCCAGGTATCTGACTCAGACTTCATTGATCCTATCATTGATTCCGTCATATCAGAAAATCCGGATGAAGTTCAACGTTATAAAGAGGGGAAAAAAGCACTGATTGGGTTCTTTATTGGACAGGTAATGAAGCAATCAAAAGGAAAAGCGAATCCAAAACAGGTAAGAGAGCGAATCACCCAAAAATTGGACAAATAATAACAGGGTAATTTTTCGGTTCTATAATTATGGCTTTACGACATTTAACTGCGTTTGTCTTTCTTATTTTTATCATCTCTTCATGTTCTTCGGATGATGCCGCGAATAGTAACAAGCCCTATATCGAAGGCAGAATTACTGTAAACGACTCCCTGGACAGTACAGGAGATTATAGCGGTATTCAGATACTGAGTTCTGTTAGATCGGGGGCAGAATCGATAGACACTCTTTTTTATGCAGTTACAGACTCAACCGGTTCTTTTTCAGGATTTGCCGATATTGATGAAAATGGAATTTATCCCGTTTTATTAAGCAGAAACAGTAATAACTTTGGACTGCTTAACGTCGTGCTTGCCGAGGGAGACAGTGTATCAATTACCGCCGAGTTACCGGATGTGAGAAATACCTCTGAAATAACTTCTGATGAGCAGGAAGTTTTAAGAACACTTGAAAGAGTGGAACGAGGATTTCGGAGGGTAGCAAATTTTATGAATGCCGGCGCAATCTCAGCCGACAGTATTCAAATTGAAATAGAGAAGTGGAGCGATATATACTGGCAGGTTTTTGAAGAGAACAGAGGAAAACATGTTGCCAGATTATCTGGTGAAAGTTCGGCAACGATATTACAGGGCTGGAACGATTCTCTAATGGTGGAAAGGGCGAATATAGTACTGGATGAGTACAGCAGAATATCTCCTAATCTCCGTAATTTACTTATTCAGCACATTTCAGATACGGAAGGGTTAAGCGCTACTTTAGGCTTTATTGATGAACTGGAAGAGAAAACCCCCACTGAAAACGATAAAATTAGTATACAGATTAAACGGATAGACCTCCTGTACGATAGTTCAAGAACAGAGCGTGCAACAGAATATCTGAACCAGCTAAAAAATGAATTTCCGGAAGATGAGTTTGTACAAAGCTGGGCCGAAAATATGGCGTACGATCTTGAATATCTTGCACCTGGCTCATCCTTTCCTGAACTTCAGTTTCAACTTGTAAACGGCGATTCTGTTTCCACTAGCAGTTTAAAAGGTCAGCCGTTTTTATTGGAAGTTACCCGCCTGGATAATGCTCTCTACCAGGAACAATACGACCGAACAGTTGCGATTTATCAGATATATAGAAATTTTGACCTTGAAATTATTACAGTGCCGGTATCTGTTTCTGATGTGATGTTTTCAGCCTTTTTTGAAGAAAGGAGCAGAATTTGGCCCTTTGTACGGCCAAACTCGTTCGATACTGAGGCCTTGGTTGAAGTATTGAACCTCAACAGGGTTCCCACCCGTTTTCTAATCGATGCGGACGGAACCATCATAGGCAGGTATATAGGCACCGAATACGATAACATCCTGGATGGATTACAACGAATCACAACAATAACTGAATAGAAGAATCATTATGAGAACATTTTTAATTGCAGGAAACTGGAAAATGAATGCTGAACCCAGCCACGCAGCAAAACTGGCTGCCGAAATGGTTGCGAACTGGTCTGACAAATCATTTTCATCAGAAGCGTTAATTTGCCCGCCTTTTATTTCAATTCCGGCTGTGGCCAACGCATTTGATGGCTCAGATTTTAAAACCGGAGCACAAAATGTGCATACTGAAGATAATGGTGCATTTACCGGAGAAATTAGTACATCCATGTTAAAAGATGCAGGATGTGAATACGTAATTGTAGGCCATTCTGAGCGAAGAGAATATAACGGTGAAGACAATGATGTTGTAGCTGCCAAAGCAAGGAAAGTCATCAGCGACGGATTAAAAGCCATCGTTTGCGTGGGCGAAGTTCTCGAAGAGAGAAAGGAAAATCGACACCAGGCTGTGGTAAAAGGTCAGGTAGAAACGGCTATTAAGGCTTTGGATAAGTCAGATGCTGAATCACTCGTAATAGCATATGAGCCTGTATGGGCCATTGGAACCGGAGAAACGGCCAGCCCAGAGCAGGCACAGGAGATGCACGAATTTATTCGCGGACTTATCGCCAGTGAATGGGATAAAGAAACCGCAGACACCATTCGTATTCTGTATGGCGGAAGCATGAAACCCGCAAACGCAGAAGAACTGCTGTCACAACCCGATGTTGATGGCGGACTCATTGGAGGAGCAAGCTTAAAAGCAGACAGCTTCAGTGAAATCCTCACTATTTCTGAATCAATTAAATCATAAATGGATACATATAGTGTTCTTTTAATTGGCGGAGGAGGTCGGGAGCATGCTATAGCATGGAAATTATCTCAATCGGATAGATTGGGTGCATTATTCATCGCTCCCGGTAACCCCGGCACATCATCTTTGGGCACAAACGTTTCACTCAACCTGAACAATTTTCAGGAAATACTGGACTTTGTTCAGGAAAAAGGAATTGAGCTTGTTGTTGTAGGGCCTGAGGGACCGCTTGTTAATGGAATCTCAGATTTTCTGCAGAAACACAACATTCCTGTATTTGGCCCGAAAAAAAATGCAGCTATGCTGGAGGGTAGTAAAGAGTTTGCCAAAGATTTTATGGTAAAATACAATATACCCACCGCCGATTATTCTGTCTTCAAATCTTCTGATTATGACGATGCATTTAAATTCGTGAAGCTCAAAGACAGTTACCCGATTGTTCTAAAAGCCGATGGTCTTGCCGGAGGAAAGGGGGTTTTTATATGTGATTCTGAAGAAGAGGTAAAGCAGCGGCTGTTGCAGATTAAAAAAGATGAATCCCTTTCGAAAGCTGCCACCAAACTCGTTGTAGAGGAGTTTATGGAGGGCGAAGAGGCTTCTGTATTTGTTATTTCTGACGGACATACTGCTCATGTTCTGCATAATGCTCAAGACCATAAACGAATTGGAGAGGGAGACACAGGATTAAATACCGGAGGAATGGGAGCTTATTCACCCGCTCCTTTGATCACTGATGATCTTCTGAATACCATTAAAAATCAAATTATCGAGCCTACCATTACGGGAATGCAGCTCGAGGAGTCATCATATTCTGGCATTCTGTATATCGGGTTGATGATCACGGAAGACGGTCCTAAAGTGGTGGAATATAACTGCCGTTTTGGAGATCCGGAGTGCCAGGTGATTTTACCTTCACTTCAGAATGACCTTCTGGACCTGATGCTTTCAGTAACGGAACAACGGCTGGATGAAAAATCCATTCAACTTGATGATCAGTATCGCTGCTGTGTAGTTCTTGCCAGTGAAGGTTATCCGGTTCAGTACGAAAAAGGAAAGGTTATTACCGGTCTTGACACAATCGATGGCGATTCTATTGTATTTCATGCGGGTACAACCGAAAAGAATGGAGAGATTTTAACGAACGGAGGCCGTGTGCTGAATGTAGTGGGCAACGGAAACTCACTTAAAGGCGCAATTGATCATACATACAAAAACGTGGATAACATTCAGTTCTCTACTAAATATTTTCGAAAGGATATTGGCCATAAAGGTCTCAAGAGAATCAGCTGAAACATAAACTTTATCACAGCTAATTCGCATTGGCAGAATCTATTCCAGATACAGAAACATACCTTTTTGATCCTCATGTTCCTTTTCTGAAGAAATTTGAGGATGTTTACGACTTTCATTACAAAAAGAATACGGTTTATCGATCATTTCTGAAAGCACTCGGTTATTCTCGTAAACACTCTTTCAGTCCGGAAACTATTCCCCTGATTCCTGTAAGAGTATTTAAGCATGGCCCCATTTTACCAGATGGGTTTACAGCAGAACTGACTTTCAGCAGCAGCGGTACCACTTCGATGAAAAGAAGCCGTCACGGAATTGCGAAGCCTGAGATATACGAAAAGGCCATATCAACTGAGTTTTATTCTCATTTTCCAAAAAATGACGTCATCATTTTGGCTCTACTGCCAAAATATGAAGAGAATCCGGAATCATCACTTATTTGGATGGCACGGTATTTAATAAATAACGATTCATCTGGTCTCTCGGGCTTTATTCAAAATGATATTGTTATCGACAAGCAGTGGATAGAACAGATTGTATTGTCCGGTAAAAAGTTAGTATTGTTTGGAGCAGCATTTGGTTTAATCGACTTCATGGACCGGCCAAATCCGTTTGAATCTGTGAGCCTGGAAGTGATAGAAACCGGGGGAATGAAGACCCATAAAAGGGAGATGAGTAAAGAAGAGCTCAGAAATAGAATGTCGGATTATTTTAAAATTCCGCTCTCATCCATTCACTCAGAGTATGGAATGTGTGAACTTCACAGTCAGATGTATGCAATAGGTTCGGAGTGGTTTACAACTCCAAACTGGGTGAAGGTATCCATCAGAAATGCAGATAACCCGGAACAAGAATCTGAGCCCGGGGAAGAGGGGAAAATTGGTATTATCGATATGGCTAATCTCTATTCATGTCCTTTTTTACTCACCAACGATCGCGGTGTTATGAATAAACATGGGCAGTTCCGTGTCTTGGGCAGGTGGGACAAAGAAAATATGCGCGGCTGTAATTTTTTAATAGACACCGAAGTTTAATGGAAGCGCCTCAAAGTCATATAAATGCTGTATATAATTGTATCAGCCAGTGGTTGAGTCCCGATAATCCTGATTTGAAACGGGCGATTGAAAGAACGGTTGATGAAAACCTGTTTGGATTTGAAGATATTAAACATCAGATACTGGCATTAAAACAGGCCTTAACTCCTGATAATATTAATCGTTGGGTAAAAAAATCTGGTTTTATCCCCAATTTATTGCGACGTAAAACAGTGTTGTGCCTTCACGCAGGTAACTTGCCCCTGGTTGGACTGCAGGATTTACTGGCAGTGATGATATCCGGTGCAGATTATGCCGGTAAGTTATCCAGTAAAGATCCTTATCTGCTCCAATCATTGATTAAGATTTTTGAGGAAAATAGGGATCTGCAAAGAACAGCATACGACACTGAACTGCATTCATTCTTCAATACAATGATTGATGGCTGGCTGTTCTCAGGGTCGCACAAGAATGCAGCCATAGTGGAAAACATACTTACCGATAATGGCGTAATTTCATATGATAGTCCATCGCTTATCCGCACATCTTATTTTTCGGTCGCATATATAGATACTTTTGACAAAGAAACCGTAATGGATTTAACAGAGGCTGTGTTTCGATATGGGGGTGCCGGTTGCAGGTCAGTTGCTGTAGTTGTTTCTCCTTTTAGTTTAAACGAGATAAAGTGTGAATTTACGGATTATATAGAAAATTTTTGGTTGAAAAATCCACAGCATCAGCTCCCGACGAAAGAGATAACGCACCGTTTTGCTTTAAATAAAGCATTGGGTGTGAACCAGGCATGGCTAAACGATTTCCTGATAGAAGAAGGGGATGAGGTTCCACCAAATAAATTCAGATTAACATGGATGAAAGGTGACTTTTCTACATTCTCAGCAATAATAAATAATAATTTAGATGGATTACAGTCGGCATATTCAACGGCTGAACATATTGGAAAACAAGCCGGAAATATTATCATTGAGCCTCTTTCTACAGCACAAAATCCCCCGGTTTGGTGGAAGCCTGATGGTATTGATACATTAAACTGGCTCCAAAAAAATCTGTTGTGAAGATCAGAGATCAGGGCTATAATGAAAAACAACCTAAAGTAATAAGACCCAAAATTATGTTAAAGACTCAAAACATTTTAATGACAGTTTTTTTTGTAACAGGAACTATTTTAATGATGATTGGATGCGCAAAGGGGGAGGCCCAAATGAACAGTGAAGAGGGGATGGTTGAACAAGAGAAATCTGTACTTGTATTCACCAAAACCACCGGTTTTCGACATGAGTCGATCAATGCAGGAATTCCTGCTATTGAACAACTTGGTGAGGAAAACGACTTTAATGTTATTCAAACTGAAGATTCCGAACAATTTACTGAAGAAAATCTGGGTAACTTTGACGCTGTGATTTTCCTGAATACTACTCTCACACTGTTTAACGAAGATCAGAGAAGCGCATTTAAAGGCTATATTCAAAATGGTGGTGGATTTGTGGGAATACATTCTGCGTCGGATACAGAGTACGACTGGCCTTGGTATGGAAAATTGGTTGGCGCCTATTTTGATAACCACCCCGGTAATCCAAACGTAAGAAATGCAGTTGTAAACGTAGTGAACGCAGAGCACCTGTCAACAGAACACCTCCCTGAAAACTGGAATCGTGATGACGAGTGGTATAATTTTCAGGAAATTCCCACCCACACAAATATTTTGCTCAGGCTCGATACAGACAGTTACGAAGGAAGTGACCACCACGGAAACCATCCCATATCGTGGTATCATGAATATGATGGTGGACGGGCATTTTATACCGGTCTTGGACACACCAGCGAATCTTTTTCTGAAGAACTCTTTCTTGATCACCTGCTTGGAGGTATCATATATGCAATGGGAGAGTGATTGCCATTTCTTCTTATAGTTTTACATTCGTTTCAGATCAACCCAAAGTAAATTTCCATTGGCACGCGGCAATTCCGTATTAGACACTTTTCGCTCTCTCTACCGTGATTTACATAAGAGAAATAACGTAAATCAGGTCTACTACCTTTATGGAGATGAAACGTTCCTGATTGATATGATCCAGGAACAGATCGAAACACTCGTGCCCGAAGAACAAAAGGATTTCAATTTTGATCTGATTTATGGGGGAGAATCCACATCAGACAGAGTCCTCTCCATGGCTAACAGTTTTCCTATGATGGCCGAAAGGAGAGTAGTTATTGTAAGAGACTTTTTGAAACTCGATGATCAGCCAGGCTCTGCCATCGACGATTTCAAAAACTATTTTTTAAATTCAAATCCCCAGACGGTTCTATGCCTGATAGACCGAAAAAAACCGGATGGGCGTACTGAGACCGGTAAGGCACTCAATAAAGCTGCTAAAAATAAAAAGAGTGAAATAGGGCTGTACGAATTTCCAAAAGTTGACGACCATCTTCTGCCAAATTGGGTGATAGACTGGACAAAGCATTCGCACAATATGGAAATCAACCCAAGAGCTGCACAGATTTTGAGCCAGCTTGTAGGGCAGGATTTAAAGTTACTGTCTACAGAAATAGAAAAACTGTGTACTTTTGTGGACAGTGGAAGAGAGATATCATTAGCCGATGTAAAAAAAATTACGGAATCATATCGCGAATATAACGTCATAGAGCTAAAAGAGGCGGTAATTAAGAGAGATACCGAAACTGCCCTTAAAATTTCGGAACAGATGTTGCTTAAAAGTAATAACAACGCGGGTGAAATTATCAAAACCGTGGGGTTCTTTAACAAAGTGTTTAGCGACATCTGGAAAATCACCAGGTTAATCGAAAAAGGGTACAGTAAAGATCAGATAAAAACTGAACTTGGAAGCCCCAGAGCATTCTACTATCAATACAGGGATGCCCAAAATTTTCGGTTTTCTGAGATGCCCCGGATTTTCGAAAGCCTTCTGGATGCCGACAGGGCAGCCAAAGGGATGAGCACATTAGACAGCCCCACCATATTTCTCCTGCTTATTAAGCGCATGATCGGGTAAGAACCGGTTTTGCTGAACAGCAACAATACTTACAGGAGTACATATTATGGATACTGTCAACGTAGCCACACTGCAGCAAATGAGCGACGAAGATGTTATGGAGCAGCTTCAAAACGGGGTTATTCCCGCATTTGATATCATTGTTCACCGGTTTAAAGACAGACTTCATAATTTTCTTTACAGATATACACACAATCATGAAGATTGTGAAGATCTGGTACAGGAAACATTTTTAAGAGTATATAAAAGCCGGCAATCGTATAAACGAATTGCAAAATTGTCGACCTGGATTTACACAATTGCGCTTAACCTTGCAAAAACGATGTACAAAAAGAAACAGCGAATGAAAACGTTCAGCATTCACGAGGATGAGTCAAATCCTGACGACAGAGCGTTTGATATTGAAGACACTACCATACTTCAGGATGAAAAACTGCACCTTAAAAACTCAATGGTAGAACTTGAGAAGGCACTTGCAGAACTGAATGATGATTTTCGTGAAGCCATTGTGCTGCGGGATATACAGCAGCTCTCATATGAAGAGATCTCGGACATTACCGATACACCAATGGGTACGGTTAAGTCACGAATTAACCGTGCAAGACAGCAACTTCAGGAAACAATAGGAAACTACGTTTACTCGGAAACAATATGACCTGTAAAGAGTATGTATTTGTGAACAATGAATCACAAATACATACTCATGATTTCTAATAAAGATTACTCCTCCATTCTATTGGGGTCTATAACAAGTAGAGAGACACAAATACGACCGAAAAACAAAGAATTACGCTCTTACAGGGAAGAATGGGATATCAAACAGCTCCTATCCATGTTACCTAAGAAAAAGGCCTCGGCGAATTTTGATCGTAAAATGGCTGCGGCATTCTCTCTGGAGTTGGAAAGAGAAGTTCGCGAAAATAACGCAGCAATAATCAATGAAAAGAGTCACTAAATCAATTTACTTAAGGAGTTCTTCTTTTAATTGATTTAAATCTTCATTGTCAGGTGAAATCTCAAGGCCTTTTTCTATATATGAGCATGCTTCAGATGTGGCTCCAGCCTCAGAAAGAATCCATGCGATATTGTAGTAGGCATCAATAAACTGGGCATTGATATCCAATACCTTTTCATAACACTTTACAGCTTCGATATGCCTGTTGCTCCTCAATAAAAAATTACCCAGATTAAAAAGAGGCAAAGGATCATTTGGTGCAATTTTTACTACGTATGTAAATATTACAAAAGCTTTATCACTGTTCCCTGCTCTTTCATAAGAATCTGCCAGATTATTTAAGGAGGGCAGGTGACCCGGATTTATCTCCAGTGCCTTTAAATATTGAAGTATGGCTTCACTGAAATCTTCATTCTCTGCATAAGAGTTCCCAAGATTGTACAGGTAGCTTACATTTTCCGGTTTTAACTGCGCAGCTTTCTCAAGGACCCGGATAGATTTGGAATATTCCCCAATCAAAAAGAAGCCAACACCAAGATCATTTAACAATGCAGGATTATTGGGTTGTTTATCCAGTTCGGATTGCACTTCATCAATTTGTTGCAGAACAATTTCTTGGTTTGTCAAAATCTGTGACCTATTTGTATTTCAAATCTGTAGTTGTTGGTGCTTCCATTTGAAAATATGGCTTTTACGGGTCCCAGTATAGTTAGAGCACCCACGGTTATTGAATAACCAGTCTCAATGTCCCCTTCATCAAGATTTAAATTCCATTCATTTAGGAAACGGCCGGAGAAAACGTCAAGACCAATAAACCTGTGCCGAATTGGTTCTGCCTGGAATCCCAGAGAAGCGGTCTGTACATTTTTTTTCGATATTTGATATCTGTCCACACCTGCAAAGCGGATATTTCCCTGATGGCGGTTAAAACGATTGGGAGAAAACCAGTAATCCCAGGGAAGTTCATCACCAATGCTATAGCCAACCCAAAAGCTATTTGTAATAGAGAAGGATGGACTTACAGGATAATAACCTTCGTAGTATAGCGATGTTGAAAAGAAATTTGCCGGACTTAAAAAAACTTCATCACTTAAAGTGCCTTCAATAACCAGCTTTTCTCCGGAAGTAGCGTACGACCGCCTGTTTAATCGGTCGAAAGTATACCTGGCGAAAATAGAGTGGTAATCAATGTCTGCAGCCTTTATTGAGTCTGGATTGATTTTATCGCTTCTGAACATAAAATCTTTTCGCAGACCAATCTCAAACAGATTCTGAATACTGTAGTAGTTTCCGAAAGAGAGTTCACCCCGCAAAACCTGATT
>DATGBT010000029.1:0-3526 GCA_035312505.1 Balneolaceae bacterium
CGATGCCGTGGAAGAACTTCATTCTCTGGGGGTCAGCAGGATGGTAATGCTTTCGGGAGACAGCCAGCCGGTGGTTTCACACATTGCCAAAAAACTGGGTATTGACGAAGCGATCGGTAACCTGATGCCTGATCAGAAATATACAATAGTGGAAAAAGCTCTGCGTGGCGATACCGTAACCGGATTTGCCGGCGACGGCATTAACGATGCGCCGGTCATTACGCTGGCAGATGTTGGAATTGCCATGGGGGGTATCGGTTCCGATGCCGCCATCGAAACGGCCGACGTGGTCATACAGAGCGATCAGCCCTCAAAAATCCCACTCGCCATTCGCATTTCAAAATTTACGCACCGTATTGTGTGGCAGAATATCGGCTTCGCCCTGGGTATAAAGGTTCTGATTATGGCTCTTGCCACCGTGGGTTTAGCCAATATGTGGGCGGCCATTTTTGCTGATGTAGGTGTCGCGTTGATCGCCATTGCAAACGCCATACGGGTTCAGCTTCGGTTCTCATCAGACAAAAACCTCTCCTTTTTCTCGTTATTTACCAATAAAAGGAATTCGACGGAGACAGAAACTGTCAGCCCTCAATGTGGATGCGATAGCTGCTGTTAACCTGGAGGTTTCGTAATGGCGTTAAAACAAACTATGATGAGACCTTTCAAAAGGGGATATTCATAAGCCATGAGACATTTTCCCTAATAATACATGAAACACCCTCCAATAAACTGAGTGATGAAAATAGCCCTCTTAACCCTTTCATTCCTGATGGTCGTAGTTATCCCTGTTTTTGCACAGGAAGAATCTCCCATTCATGGAACCACTGTTCTTGAAACGTCAACATCCTGGGATGGCAAGCTCTTGCAATATCCCAAGGGAGAGGCCAAGGTTACCGGGGTACTGCTTGAAATTGCACCCGGAACCGAAACCGGCTGGCACCTGCATTCGTCTCCCAATTTTGGTTACGTTCTGGATGGTGTGCTGCAGGTAAGCCTCGAAGATGGACGAACCAAACAGTTAAAAGCAGGAGAAGCACTTGCAGAAGTAGTAAACACCTATCATAATGGGAAGAATATTGGAGAGATCCCCGTTAAAATTGTAGTTTTCTATATAGGAACCACAGATCAGGCTTTAACAAAAATGAAAGAGTGACAGCGCATCAGATCAAAATAGAAGGCTTTCCATTATACCATAATAATTGAGCTCTCTTGAGAATCAAAATCTTACCGGAAGCTACCAGGAATACCAATAGGCTGCTATTGTTGATAGATGTGAAAGTTGGAGACTGAAAGGGAAAGGCCGCTGTCAACGTAGAGGCCAATACCGTGTCCGTACAGTGCCAAATCATCAGCTTCAAACATGAGTTCCTGGTTCAGGAAAAAGTAGTACGTACCTCTTTCTTTATAGACGGCCAGCTCATTTCCTGTGCGGGGATTATTGAATCGCTGGACAGGAAATCTATAGTCGTTTTCAGACAAGGAGCCAAAGTTATAGGTAAGAAAGTCGATAGACTTATCGATGAAATTCACCTTCATGACATGGTAATTTTCGGCATTGTCGGAGCCAAAAATAATGCCCGGCGACGGATCCCACGTCAGGGGTTGATACTCCTTTACCTGTATGAGCACTTCAAGATAAAAGTCGGCCGTTCGCAAATAGTCTGTATTGAACTGTATGGATGAAAAGGTTTCCGATCTACCCGTTTTTACCTCTAATCGACCATCTCCATAGCTTATTTCATCAAAAATGTTTTTAATCATCGGTGACTTATTGTTTCTCACTACAGGGATCTGGTCACCTGACTTTTTGAGGTCGTTGATTCGCTCAAACAAATTCTTCGTTTTTTCTGCCTCCTCCATTCTTGCATTTTGATACTGTATGGAGTTTAAAACAGCAATTCTGAACCTATTTTGAATGACTGGCAGCCGGGATATATTTCCCACCAAGTTACCCTGTGCCAGAAATTGTTCGAGATCACTTTCCAACTGTGTTAACTCGCGCTCCATCTGTTCATCAACAGCGTAATGGCGATAGTAGTAGACCAAACCAGAAAGGCGAATAACAAAATTCAGCGCAGCAATTTCAACAGCTTCATATCCGTCCTCATCATTTACCTCAAGCGTTAAGGGGGGAGGGAGCTCCGGTATGGTTTGCGACCAACCATCTTCAAAACCTATCAAACACAATAGTATAAGTATGAACAGTACCTTCAACTTTTTCACAATATGCCCCTAAAATTTTAAGTCATAAAAACCATTATAGTAGCAAATCTCTGAGAATCCAACCGCATATTCATGCGAATGGCAGATATCATTTCTCCGGAAAAATGGCTTCTGTAAACTCTGAAGGTGAAATATGAGAAAATCATAACTTTGAAATGCCCGTCATTTTTGTAAAATTCAGGTGTACACCTAATTGTCCTCTCAACCCAAGCCATGCAAACACATTCGGTTAACAAAAACACATCATTAACCGGCACCCAATCCGACCCTATGACTTGGGATGAATCGTTTAAGTATATTGAAAATTTAGAGTCTCACAAATTTTCTTACGAAGAGTGGGAAATCGCACGGGATCTCAATTTTACTAAACATCTGGATGATCTCATTGAAAATTGCGATCCTCGTTTAAAAAGGTAGGCTGCGCTTCTCTTCAACGCTTCTCACTCTATCTTAAATCGTCCATGCTTCTGCCTTCCTCCCTCTGCACGAAGAAAAGTGGCTGCAGAAATGTTATTTTATACCATTATGTTTACCACAACATGTACCAACTCAAAAAAATAACTGCTATGAGCACCGATATGCGATATATATTTATCCTTTTACTGATCGCGTTTGTCTCTGCTTGTCAGCCGCCCGAAGAGGAACAGGCTCAGCAAATGCAGCGTCAGCTTGAGCTTCAGCGGGAAGCCGCAGATGATCTGCCGTTTAATTTTAAAACCGATCTCGACTCGCTCCTCACCGACTACTTCGCCCTCAAAAATGCCCTGGTTGAATCAGACTCCACTGCGGGTGTAGAATATGGTGAGCAGCTTCAGGAACAGGCAAGTGCCGTTCGAACGGCCCGCGTGGATCCGGACAATGAGGGACTCTGGATGGGCATTTCGCAAATCCTCGATCGCGAAACCGAAAATCTTATTAATACATCCGATATCGAAGAGCAGCGTCTTCACTTTGAGCCCATTTCGGAAGCAATGATCCAGGTTGTGGAGTCCTTTCACCCGGTGGGGTACACGATTTACCATCAGAGCTGCCCCATGGTTCGAGGCGGTTCGGCCGACTGGCTGAGCCGGGAAGAGCAAATTGCCAATCCGTATCACGGCGACAGAATGCTGCGATGCGGAGAAACCATTAAACAGATTTAACCCGCACAGGACATTTTAAGCAGATATTTTACTTAATCGCCCTTTATGCAAAAACTTACGTTCGATCACGCCACCATTACCGTTCAAAACCTGGAGCTCAGCGCCAAATTTTACAGCGATATCCTGGGGCTTAACGAGATCGAAAACCGAACCCAAAAGCC
>DATGBT010000030.1:0-8483 GCA_035312505.1 Balneolaceae bacterium
AGACGATCCGCGATACGAGTTGGTTCAAAAACTACTGGAGTATAAGCGCTACAAAGAGATGGCTGAAAAAATGGCCGTTATAGATGAAGAGACACAAAAGAAATATGGCCGTGGCTATACTGAACCCGACCGCGTGGAAAAACAGGCCTCGGGAGAAGCGCTGAAAGATGTGACACTTTTTGATCTGATGACCGCATTCCGAAAAGTACTCGCCGATATTAAGCGTCAGTCGGTTTATCATAAAGTAGAAAAGGTAACCTACACTGTTGAAGAGCAGGCCGAATATGTTGTTACCCTGCTCCAGAAGCGGGGGCGAACAGCCTTCATAACCATCTGCAGCGAATTGAAAAACGTGGCTGCGATTGTAGTAACGTTCTTAGCCATCCTTGAAATGCTGAAAGAGCAGCAAATTAACCTTTTCGTTGAGGATGACGAACCCACACAATTTTATGTTGATCTTAAACCGGTCGACGAAATTATTGGCAGCAGCAGTTAATAGCCTATACAGGCAATTTCTTTGCACACGCAACCATCAATGGTATTATTACACAATAATTTCTCGTCTCTGCTGATACCCAAACTTAGCGTTGTAGTCTTCTTGGATTTAGGCAGGATCATCACAAGGAGATGTCTCGGTTCACACCGAAATACACGGTGCTCACTCGACATGACAAGGGCGCAAGGGTCCAATTCGGCGTAGAACGTCCTCCGGCTATATTCATATTTTTCCCAACGCCGTTTCAAAAGTGAAATACGGTAGCGGCGTTGGACCGAATGTAATTCTTCTTTCGTATCTAATACGCCGCGATCACCTCACCGTCTCCCATGTCATCTCAACCGAAGCGTTGCAGAATGGAGAGGTCTTATTGGATATGGGCAGAAGCCTTTTGGGGGATTTTGATAAAAAAGTGACTTTTTTTTGTAATGAAATCCTTTTTTCGGGTTCATACTATTATGAACCTCGGAAAACATCTCTACCATGTTTATATCATGACCAATAGATCTCATTCTACATTGTATGTGGGAATGACAGGAAAGGGGTTCATTCGCACCGAACAACATTTTCACAAAAATTTCGACGGCTTTACCAAAAAGTATAATGTGACAAAGTTGGTCTATTTTGAGGAATATTCGGAGGTCTTAGATGCCATTGCCCGTGAGAAACAAATTAAACGGTGGAGCCGAAAAAAGAAAGAATGGCTAATTGAAACAAAAAATCCTGAATGGAACAATTTGTATAAAAAATTTATCAAGAGTTGGCGGGCAGGATCATCACTATAAGATGTCTCGATTCCCTGACAGTTTCATATGGCTTGTCACACTGGTTTGGCGTCGATTTTTGAGAGCGGCGTGCAACAAATCACTATTCTATCGGCGGATGTCATACGCCGCGATTAACAAGCGTCTCCCTGTCACCTCGACCAAAGCGCAGCGTAGTGGAGAGGTCTTCTCGGATTTAGGCAGGATCATCACAATAAGATGTCTCGATTCACACCGAAATACAACGCCCACGTCTCCCCTGTCACCTCGACCGAAGCTCAGCGGCGTGGAGAGGTCTTCTTGGATATGGGCAGGATCATCACAAGGAGATGTCTCGGTTCCAAGCCACACGTTTTATCTGCAAATCCGTTCTCCATATTTTTTATATTACGCCCTGCTTATTAATACCAATGCAAGAATGGCCACGCCTCTTATGAAATATCTGTTTATTCCACTTCTTTTACTTTTTACCAGCTGCGCAACAAGCGATTCCATAACCTATCAAACCGATACGGATCAGCTATTAACTTATACAAATACCATTACGGAAGATTTTCTTCGCGGCCATCTCGAAGTATTAGCCGACGACAGCCTGGAGGGCCGCGATACCGCCATGCCCGGGCAGAAAAAAGCTGCAAACTATATTGCCCATTTTTACGCCGACCATAATATCGCTCCAAAAGGTGATGATGGATCCTATTTTCAGAAGATTGACTTTAACGCCACCATCACCGATAGCCTGGTGTACGAAACAACCCATATTACTGGCAGTGACTCTGTTTGGATTGACAGAACCGTGGAATCTCCTTTAACCTATGGCAACTATTCGCGAATTTTTGGCGGGGCTGCTCCCATTAAGGGAGATATTGTATTTGCCGGATTTGGGATTAACGATGAAAGCCGAAGTGTTGCCCATCTCGATGGTGACAGCCTTGAAGGCAATTGGGCACTCATTTTTGAAGACGTTCCCTTTGTTGTGGAGGGTGACACCCTCATCAACCCAAGCCTTGGAGGAAACAATCGGCTGGGACAGATTTTAAGAAATTATGGCGCAGCAGGGATATTGGTTATTTCTGATGAACCCGAGTCTGACTATATCGAACGTGCCAAACAGCGTGCTTCCATCATCAATGCGCCCTCTAACCTTACACTTTCATATCTGGAGGAAGACGGGCCCGGCAGCAGAGGTTTTTCGTTTGGATATAATGAAGTGAGTCCCGGCTTTGCCGCACTTCTTCTGGATCTGGATAGTGTAGATGAACTTCATAAGTTAAAAGAGTCCATTACAGCCGATATTACAAATTTTAGTGCACGAACAACCAGCCATTATCTTAAGTACACGCCATATACTGACAATCGCGATATTGTCAGCGAAAATGTAATCGCCTATATGGAAGGGGCTGATCCGGAACTGAAAAACGAAGCTCTTGTTCTGATGGCTCATTATGATCATGTTGGTGTGGGGCAGCCAGACGAAACCGGCGACGCTATTTACAACGGTGCCGACGACAACGGCAGCGGCACAACAGCACTGCTGGGCATTGCAAACGCCCTGAAAGAGGCTCAAACCGATGGATACAAACCTAGACGAAGCGTTCTTTTTGTACACGTTACTGCTGAAGAAATTGGCCTGCTGGGATCGCGTTACTACTCCGACCATCCCGTCATTCCCATTGAAAATACCGTAGCCGCCTTTAATGCCGACATGATTGGGCGGAGTGATCCCTATCATATGGAACGCGGG
Source organism: Balneolaceae bacterium (assembly GCA_035312505.1). GTDB lineage: Bacteria > Bacteroidota > Rhodothermia > Balneolales > Balneolaceae > Rhodohalobacter. Next base: position 3,005 of record DATGBT010000030.1, read on the forward strand.
GAAACAGATTACGTCTATCTGATTGGCGGGGAAATTATTTCTTCGGAACTGGACAGTCTTGTAGTGTCCTCTAATGAAGAGTCCGTTCAGATGACCCTCGATCGGCGTTACAATGATCTTACCGATCGCAACCAGTTTTACCGGCGGAGCGACCACTGGAACATGGGAAGGTTGGGAGTACCGTTTGTCTTCTTTTTCACAGGTGTTCATGAAGATTATCATCAGCCATCCGATTCGGTCGATAAAATTCAATTCGAAAAATACTCTCGTGTTACAAAACTAATTTACGCATCCTCTATCAAGGTGCTTAACTACGATGGCCGTCCCGTGGTTGATAATCAGGAATTTATCGATATCACGGGTCAGCAGCCGAGATAACGGCTCCATCATGCCAGAGATAAAACAGTTTCATCCCCAATTTCCGCTTTCAGATGTAGATATCAAGCAGGTTAGAGTTGTAAAAGAACTAAACGAGCCCGCGCTCTCATCCGACTGGCTGCAGATGACAGAGAATGAATTCCGTATGATCGCGACTGATGCAGGAACCTTTTATGCGGCCAATGGTAAATCTATCTGCTTTTCGCCGGATGCTGCAGCCACCGATGAAAGCATTGAGCTGTACATGAATGGCTCCGTTTTTGGGGCCATTCTTCATCAACGCGGTATTTTACCAATCCACGGGAGCAGTTTAGTTTACAAAGAGCGGGGCATAATGCTATGCGGACACTCCGGCGCCGGGAAATCTTCCCTTACATCCGCAATGTGTCTAAGCGGACAAGCAACTTTTTTAACGGATGATGTAACTCCCATTCTTTTTTATGATGAAAAGCCACTGGTGATGCCAAAGTCAGACCGGGTGAAGCTCTGGGAAGACAGCCTGGAACAACTTTCAGAAAAAAAGGAAGAGCTGAAGCGTATCCGGCCACTGGATGAAAAGTATTACTTACAGCTCGATAAACCGACAACAGATCCTCACCCGCTTCACCAGGTTGTTATTCTTAGTGTTGATGAAAAGATCAACGCTCCGAAAATCGAAGATATGACAGGAGCTCAGGCGTTCTCTGTTCTTCAGAAAGAGATCTATCGCCTGTTTTATTTGCAGGCGATGCCGCATCGAAAAGCACACTATTTTACTCAGCTTTCCACAATTTGCAATCACTGTCATATTTTGCGATTAATCAGGCCACCGGCCATCTCCATACAAGAGATGTCAGAATTTTTAACAGGAACCGTTTTAAGTGGCAGGTAACTTTTAGCCAAATAGTTATTGAATGGATTCTATTGAGGAGCTGAGATAGGTTTTAAGTTACCAAAGCCCACAGTGTCACTCATCTGATGACTGTCAAAACAATATCCGCACTCCGTCTGCACTACCAAATCAACGAATTGGAAACATAAGTATAGAGTGGGTTCCTGCCTCTACTGTGGAATTTGCGTTGCCTGCCACGCCACCGCGCGCCACACTCCATTACGTTTTATAAATGTACCTGTATTATAAAAATTGAGCGTATCGAATCGCCCGTTTTCAAGCGGAATATTTGCTACCAGTTTAAACGCCACAACGGCTGTATCATCATAAAGGCGAATATCCACCTCATCTGCGTAGTACTCAGCCATTGCTTCGTCATCAGGCGTCACACCCAATCCATTTAAAATCTCCTGTTTTGTGATGCGGTCACCACCTGAACCGGTATATATCAGGTCTTCTGCCCAAAACCGGTCGTGAATGGCGTAATCGTTCACCGAAGCACCATCCAGAAATTCTGTAAGCAGATTTTGAAGAACCTCTTTCTCCACATTTTCCTGAGCGTTGAGAAACAGAGGTATAAATAAAATCAAGAACAGGAAAACGAAGTACTTTTTTATCATCTTAAAAATGGTGTAATTACGATTAGGTGATGCAAACGTCTGCTGAATACAGCAATATATAAAATCGGGCCAGAATTTGGCCGGAAAAATTCCATCAGATTAGTATGGGAATGTTTGCATTAATTCTCAAATTGAGCTGCCGTATGTTCAACATCCAATTTAAACTCCCGTTACCGGCAACTATCGTAGCTGTTGTGGTTTTCCTGTTTTTTGGATTGATACCAACCCTGGTTCAAGCCCAGGACTACACTCCAAGAAGTTTACACAGCGGCCCTTCCTGGTCTCCAAACGGTTACAAAATCGCCTACGCGGCATCATATAGTGGAAATTTCGATATCTATACCATTGATATCTGGAGCCAGGATCGAGAACAGATTTCTGATCACCCTGCAAACGACATGTACCCCGCCTGGTCGCCCAATGGCGCAAGGCTTGCCTTCTATTCCGATCGGCCCACAGAGATTGGCCCCTTTCCGCCCGATACCGTTATCTACAACGTAAAAGGCCTATATGAAACCTATGCCAGAGATGGCTACCGTCCAAGCTGGGATCCCGACAGCCGCACAATTGCCGCTCATTTCAGAAGTGAAAAGGGGAACTTTGAGATCTATACAATGAACAGCCGCGGCCGCAACCGCGTACCGATTACAAATAATAACGCGACCGACGTGCACCCTAAATTCTCTCCCGATGGTAAGAAAATAGTGTTTTTGTCTGACAGGGATTTTCAGCCTGAGATCTACGTGATGGACCCGGACGGATCAAACCAAACGAGACTTACAAATTCTCCCTCGTACGATCTCGATCCCGTTTGGTCGCCCGATGGGGAAAAGATTGCCTTTATTTCGAACAGGCTGGGCCCGTTTGATCTGTTTGTTATGAATGCAGACGGAACCGATAAGCGGGTGCTTACCCAATCCCCTTCCATTGATATTGCACCTGTCTGGTCGCCCGATGGTTCAAAAATACTGTTTTCTTCAAACCGCAGTGGCTATTACGATCTTTACACCATTAATACCGACGGGAGTAACCTCACAAGGCTCACCTCTGCCGAACACCATGAATTTTATGGCATCTGGTCTCCCCGAGGAAGCCGAATCGCCTATCTTTCTACAGAGCCGGGCGAACTTCATCTATTCGTTATGAACGCAGATGGAAGTCGTAAGCGCCAGCTGTCCCGTTAGTTCAGTGCCAATTCCGCACGAAACCTCGGCTTGTCATTTCGTTCGAGATAATAAACCATTTCACCTGTTTCGGGCTGTATCTCAACCATCCATACATTTGTGGATGCTTCAGGAATCATCTCTGAGGTTTCCTCATCTGCGGGGAAATATTGTGTTGTAGACGAGCCTTCATCATTAGCAAATCCGCCATATCCCGTTTCTTCCTGAGCAGAGCCATCGGGGTTTTGGTGTTCGTGACGCAGATGCAGACCTTCTTCTGAACGTGTGAATATCCAGTTTCTTGATTCATCTTCTCCGGCACTAAAGGATACTCGTATCTCCTCTTCGGTACACGTGTCAATCGTAGCCGAGAGTTCTACGCCAACAAGTTCATGGTCGGGATCATCGGGGTATGTTGCCTCACCCGAGAATGTTTCACCGCACAATTCAAAAAGATTGGCAAAGAATTCTTCCTGGGGAGTGTCGGCCTCGAGCTGTGGTGTGAGATCGGTTTCACTTTCACCGGAACAGGCTGCAATTAAAAAAAACAGAAACGTGGTAAGTAGATATTTGCTCTTCATGGAATGAAATTTTGGTGTTTTTGTTCAGTCTTTAAAATGAAAATCAGTACCTTAAGGTTCATTTTCGATATAATACGTACTATGGGCAAAGAAGTAGAATCATATAAGCTGGGTGATATTCAGGTAGTTATTACCGAAAGCGATAAAGAAAACAGGCTTCACGTTGACTGTAACGACGGCACGTACCACTCAGAGTTTACAGTTCGACAATACGAATATGAGAATTATAAGCGCCATATGAATAAAAAAATTTCCACGGCGTATAAAAATCAATACAAGAACGACATAAAGGATTCCTGAAGAGTCCGTTTTCAGGTTTATTAAAGAAGCAGCATCGCGTCGCCAAATGAGTAGAAACGATACTTCTCCTTGATAGCGTGATCGTAAATTCGTTTCATCTCATCGAAGCCGATAAATGCCGCCACCAACATCAGAAGTGTACTTTTGGGCAGGTGAAAATTTGTGATAAGATGATCTACCGATTTAAAAGAATAGCCGGGCGTTATAAAAATGTCGGTATCGCCCGAGCTGGCCACAAACTTTCCCTCTTTTTTCGGCGCAGATTCAAGTACACGGACACTCGTTGTTCCAACAGCGGTAATACTCGCAGCCTCGTTGAGATTTTGAGCCTGCTTCTCAGTTATTCTATACCACTCGCTGTGCATAATGTGTTCTTCAATACGATCGGCCTTTATGGGCGCAAACGTTCCAAGGCCAACATGCAGAGTTACTTCTCGTTTGTTAATCCCCTCCGACTCCAGGCTTTCCAGTAGCTCCGGGGTAAAGTGTAGTCCGGCAGTGGGAGCGGCTTTGCTTCCTTCATCTTTGGCAAAAACTGTTTGATATCGGTCGGCCAGCGACTCATCCCGCTCAATATATGGTGGAAAGGGAGTATGTTTGAAGCGGTCAAAAACTTCGTCGTCAAGGGGGTGGCTTAATGTGATATTTCGCAGGCCGTCTTTCTCAATATGGTTTGTAGTTGCTGTAACCCTGTTAACCAGTTCTGTGGTTTTACCGGGCTTAAACTTTTTTCCCGGCCTCACCATGGCCTCAACGGTCCTGTTGTTGATGGACCTGGTGACAAAAATCTCAGTTTTTCCCCCGTCAAAGAGAAGGCGGCATTTTTCCACTTTGCTGTTATTTACCAACAGCGTGGTATTTTTGGGTAGATACTCTCCGATATTGTAGAAGTGGTCGTCTTTGATCTGCCCTGTTTTTCTGTTAAAAACCAAAAGCCGGGAGTGGTCTCTAGGGGTGGCCGGCTTTTGGGCTATCAGTTCTTCGGGCAGGTGGTAGTCGAAATCTTCGAGCTTGTATGATTTTGACAACGTTTTATCCTTTAAAATTGATCGTTGGTTTTGGATAGAATTCTGAAAATTGGATCAATATCGATGAAGTAATTAATCTGCAATAACTGCAACAACTTTCATCACTTCCTCTACAATTCCATCGGGGCCAATCCCCACTTCATCATGAAGCTCTCTCTGTGTACCATGCTCAACAATCGCGTCAGGTACGCCCATAATTTTCACAGGTACACCTGCACCTTTTTCAGCTACATACTCAGTAACTGCAGATCCAAAACCACCCAGTTTTGTACCATCTTCAATTGTTATGATTGAGTTGTAGCTGTCAAGGACTTCATCGATCAATGTTGTATCGATCGGTTTAGCAAAGCGCATATCGAAGTGACCGATAGAAATTCCATTTTCTTCGAGTTTTTCGGATGCTTCAATCACGTACTTACCGATAGGACCAAAACTCAGCACCGCAATTTTTTCACCGTCTCTTATTTTTCTGCCCTTCCCGATCTCAGTAAGCTTAAAACCTTCCCGAACCACCATTCCGGTTGCTCGGCCACGCGGG
>DATGBT010000031.1:0-5499 GCA_035312505.1 Balneolaceae bacterium
ATAACCGTTCCGTTTCCTACACCACCCAGCGTAAGACCGTTAATCTCATTTCCTTCACCAATGTTTGAACCACCGTGGCGAATAGAGATATAGGTAATTGAACCAGAACTGTCGCCTTCATCATCACCGCCGTAGAGGCCATTTGAATCAGAAGTAGGAATTCCTTCAATTTGTACTTCATTTATATCGCCGCCTTCGTTGGATGCAGAAATTGGAGCATTCCCAAGGACAATAACGCCTCCCCAAAGACCGCTTATATTTGGATCAAGATTTGGGCTTGTAAAGTCGCCTGATGCCACCTGTTCGGGTGTAATTTCATCGGCAAAAGATGTAAAGATAATGGGAGCATCGGCTGTTCCGTTGGCATTTAAGGTTCCGTCTCTTGCAACTAAAAGAGCTGTTGCGTTCTGTTGCGTTCCAGCTTCACCTTTCACGATTGTCCCCCCTTCAATAGTAAGAGTAGCTCCTGCTTCAACTGTTATTCTGCCGCCTAAGATATATACCTTACCCGATTCCCAGGTTGTGTCACTTGTGATGTTATCAACTACACGAATGGTGGTTTCTTCTGCAGTAACTGTTACAACAGCCGTGGCATCATCACTGAGTCCGTCTGCGTCGTTAACCATAACGGTTACAGAGCCTGCACCAATATCATTTGGTGTATAGTTAACAACTACACTTCCACTTGTGGCGCCGGTCGAGGGCTGAGATAATATACTTGCTGAACCATTTTCAGCGGTTGCGGTAGCCGAGGCAAAACCACCGGAAGCAGTAATATTAAATGTAAGATCGACAGATACACCCACTAAACCATTTTGTGAGGATGGAGCCGATACGCTTGGAGCTGTTGGTGTAGAAGATGTGGAATCGTCATTATCGCAGGAAATGAATAAAGACCCCAACAGCAGCAGAGAAAGAGTAGTTTTAAGTATTGATTTAAAATTCATGTGTGTGATAGTTGTTTATGGATTTAAAGAACATCCAAAAACTACTATCACAATGTTACACACAGATTAAATCAATGTTACCAAATTAATAAGAAGTGAATCAGAACGATATTATGAAAGAAAGTAAGCTATTATTTCTTCTCACTTTCTTCAGCATCAGTATCTTGAGGGATATCTTTTGAGTCTTTTATTTCTTGATTCTCTGATGGTTCATCCTGAGTGTCATTTGACTCTTGCTCTTCTGCCTCCAAGAGAGGACTGCCATTTGCATTCACCTCTTTTTTCTTCAAATTAGGCCCATCGAAAATTCCTTCCGGATAGTTCCCACTTGGCCGGTCTCCAAGCATATCTCTTAAATCGTGATGGTTCAGAACCTCTTTATCAAGAAGTGCCTTAGCCATTTCCTCAAGCTTATCACGATGCTCTTCAAGAAGATCTAATGTGCGCTGGTAATTCTTTTGTATGATGTTACGAACGGCCTGATCAATCTGCTGAGCGGTATGCTCTGAATATTTCTTATTGAAGCCATAACTGTTCTCCGGGCTGCTGGAATCCTTAAGAGAGAGATATCCAAGCTCTTCGCTCATCCCATATTCTGCAACCATGGCGAAAGCCATATTGGTGATACGTTCCAGATCGTTTTGAGCTCCGGTTGATATTTTACCAAACACAATCTCTTCAGCCACCCTGCCACCAAGCAGAGCACATATTTTGTCATCCAGTTCTTCGGCCGTCATCAAAAACCGATCTTCAAGCGGTGTTTGAAGTGTATAACCAAGGGCAGCAAATCCCCTGGGTACAATGCTAACCTTAAGAACAGGATCTGTATATTCCAGCATCCAGCCAACAATCGCGTGTCCCGATTCATGATAGGCAACAATCTTTCTTTCATTCGGGCTAATCAATTTATTTTTCTTCTCCAGCCCCGCAACCACTCGTTCAATTGCATCCTGAAAATCTTCCATCTCAACTTTATCTTTATCACGGCGTGCCGCAAAAAGGGCAGCTTCGTTGCATAAATTTGCCAACTCTGCCCCTGCAAAGCCGGGTGTTTGAGATGCAAGCACTTTCAAATCAATATTTTCAGAAAGCTCGAGTTTTTTGGAATGTACTTCAAGAACCTGCATTCGTCCTTTCAGATCGGGTTTATCGATCATAATCTGTCTGTCGAACCGGCCTGGACGCAGGAGTGCCGAGTCTAAAATATCGGGACGGTTCGTTGCTGCCATAATGATTACGCCCTTATCGGAGTTAAAACCATCCATTTCGCTAAGAAGCTGGTTTAACGTATTTTCTCTCTCATCATTAGAACTCATTGCCATTCCCCGGCCTCTCGTTCTTCCAATGGAGTCAATCTCATCAATGAATACGATACAGGGTGCTTTTTCTTTTGCCTGTTTGAAAAGATCCCGAACTCTCGCTGCCCCAACACCAACAAACATCTCAACAAAATCAGATCCACTCAGTGAGAAAAAAGGAACGTCTGCTTCGCCTGCAGTTGCTTTGGCCAGAAGGGTTTTCCCTGTTCCGGGAGGGCCAACTAAAAGTACTCCTTTTGGAAGATTACCACCCAGCCTGGTGAATTTTTGCGGATTACTTAAAAACTCTACCACCTCTTCAACTTCTGCTTTGGCCTCCTGAAGGCCGGCTACATCTTTGAAGGAGACTTTACTTTCGGTCTGTTTATCGTAAAGTGACGCTTTGTTTTTTCCAATATTCAGGACCTGCTGGCCGGGGTTCATTTTTCTGAATATAAAAATCCAGAAAATGATTATGAGAGCAATGGGTATAAGCCAAATGAGCACTCCACTAAACCAGTCCTCTTCAATCCGAACATCGTAAACAACTTCATTTTCATCGAATATTGAACGGATTTCATCTCCTTCAAGCATCGTTGTTGAAAATCTTCCGGTATTATCTTGCGCCATTCCCCAACGATCTTCGGTAGTCTGGGGCCGCTCAACGATTCCTTCTTCATATGCTTTTTCTGAATACTCTCCTGTTACCTCTACCCTATTGGTAATGGTAACCTCTGATACGTATCCTTGCTCTACATAATCTAGAAATTCACTGTATTTAATTCTTTCTGAGCTTTCTCCCGGCACAAAATAGAGATTAAAGCCGATTAATAGCATAAAAAGAACAACGTATATCCAGATAGGAAACTTAGGGGTGTTCTTATTTTTAGAATCTTTCCCTTTCGTTTTATCGGAGTCTTTTTTCTTTGAAAATGGTGTATTTGACATCTTTACTCTTTAAATAACAAAATAGCCTTTAATATAAGGCTTTCATATGATAATTATATACTCTATACGGATTGTTAAACGACAGGGTTGATGATTTATGCGATTTTAAACATCAATTTCAATCGTTTTGTTCTCTCCCGTATTAATTTTTATTTGATCAAATTCATTAGTCATCTTCCCAATAACTGTAAAATCATCACATACCTTACTGAAGGTGTTAACCTCATTTTCATTCAATGTGAAAAGCAGTTCAAAGTCTTCACCACCATAAAATGCATATTTGTCTACGTCTTCTGCCATTTCATCAGCTACGTTTCTGGTATCAAGCATGATGGGCACAGCCGGAGAGTGAAGCTGTACACCCAATCCTGAGGATGATGCTATCGACCGGATATCAGATATCAACCCTTGCGTAACATCAATCATTGATGATGGCTTTATGTTATTTTCGTAAAACAATTCTATAATATCTTTGCGCGCGGCCGGTACAAGCTGCTTACTAACTACGTATTCATACTTTCCAAGATCCGGCTGAAAAGAATCTTCTCCCTTCTCTTTCCATTCTTTCTTTTCTCTCATTAAAATCCTCAATCCTGCCAATGCTGCTCCCAGATCACCGGAGACACAAACAGCGTCACTGTTCTCTGCACCGGATCTGTAAGATATTTTATCTTTTTCAACAGTTCCAAATGATGTAACAGCTATTGCCAAAAGCTGATGAGAAGCTGTAGTATCACCACCTGTAAGCTGTATACCATAATCCTTGCATGCTGCTTCCAAACCCTCATAAAATTGTTCAACCATTTGTACTGAATACGCATTAGGCAATGCAACATCCACTAACAATTGGGAAGGAATTCCATTCATTGCATAAATATCACTTACTGCGGAAGTAACAACCTTATAACCCAGATGCTTAAAAGGGTGGTATGTTAAATCAAAGTGGACCCCTTCCAGGAATATCTCAGACGAAAGAAGATTTAGCTTATCTTCATCTGTTTTGAAAACAGCTGAATCGTCTCCAATTCCCTTTATTACATTTGAGATTTCTGCACCTTTATACTTCTCAAATTTCTCAATGAGCTTTGGAAAGCCAATTTCACTTATTGGCTGAAAATCGTTTTTATCCATGAATAAATAGTTTGGATGTAAAAATAAAAAAGGCATTTGCTCAAGAGATGAACAAATGCCTCAAATCGTTAAGAATAATATATCCAGATTCTATATTTCTCTTCTGGTGGAGTAGTTTATACGTAATGTGCCTGCATGACGTAATTCCTGCTGCACGTCTGTAATAATTCCAAATTCGGAATCCTCATCCACCCTAAGTGAGACAATAAGCCGTGGCTGCTCCATTAGTTTATCATACATGATATTTCTGATCGCATTCACATCTTCAACCAAAGCATCGTCTATCTGAACTTTGGTCTCACCAACTCTATTGCCTCCCAATCTTTCAGGGCCAATATAGATATAGCTCACAAGGCGTTTTTGCTCAATTTTTTCAATATTCTCTGCATCAGCGTAGCTTATTTGAACCTGAAGCTCAACTTCACGCAAAACAGTAGTAACCATGAAAAAGATCAAAAGCATAAACACAACATCAGGCATTGCTGATGTTGGAACACTTTGTGATGTATTAGCTTGTTTCTTTTTAAATTTTGACATAATGGTTATCCCTCGTCAGGTTCTGCGATTGAAATTTTCTTAGGATACATTTCCTGAATCTCATCCTGTTCAACTGAATTATCTTCCAGCGATGAGTAGGGAACACCAAATCTGTCCATTGAAGCTGCATGTCGCAATTCAGCATAAGCTCCCATCACTTCGTCAAGCATATCAATATAAACATTATACGGTGTACGTCTGTCAGTTTTGATGGAAACGATCGCGTCATTGGGTGATTCAGATAAGTTGGGGTCGGCTCCATTATTATCAATGAATTCCTTTACCCTTTCCCTAACTGAAGCAACAGCAGCAGGTTGTTCGTTTATAAGAACCATACCCTGAGCATTAACAAGGATGTTCATTAAGTTTCTTTCTCTAACCGGTGGTGGTTCAATGTCGTCAGGTATTGGAGGTAAAACCAATCCAATACCTGTGTCAACATCAATCGTTGTCACAACCAGAAAGAAAATAAGAAGCAAGAACGCAATATCAGCCAAAGATGAGCCATCAATTTCCGCACTTTCTCTTCCACGTTTCTTATTTAGCATGATGGATTGGTTTTAAATTTTAAAAGTTCCTCGTGTACCTGTAACAACAATTGCAATCAACATGATGACTACCATCAGCGACATTGTTGC
>DATGBT010000032.1:0-7483 GCA_035312505.1 Balneolaceae bacterium
TGGTCGAAATCGTGGGTTGTGGGACTGAACGCCACGCAGTACAACTACCAGGACTGGAGCTATGGCGGAAACAACTCTTTTTCATTTACTGCAAATACACTGTTTGAATTAGAATACACGCACGAGAAGTTTTTGAATACGTCGCGAATCAGATTACGATTTGGCCAGAGCCGTTTAAAAGAGGGCGAGCTTGAAAAAATTGAAGATATTATCCGGATAAGCAACCGAATTGAATACGCTTTAAACAATAACTCATGGAGCGCATTTCTCGAACTGGCTTTTCGCACACAGTTCACAGACGGTTTTGATCCGGTCACCAACGAACGCACGTCAGATTTTTTATCACCTGCGTATTACATACAGAACATTGGAATCTCCTATAAGCCGGCAGATTATTTTAGCAGCTACCTCGGGATCGGCCTCAAGCAAACACTCGTAGCAACCGATGGACTCGATCAATTTTATGGGCTCGGAGAGGAAGAGGATATCCGTTCTGAAGGCGGACTTACGCTGGCTTATGAACTTAATAATGAGATCCTACCCAATATTACCCTGAATTCTGAACTCAATGCATTTTATAACCTGTTACTACCCATTGAAGACACCGATATTTTTCTGAATAACAGTATAGTCGGTGAAATTAACAAGTACTTCCAGGCAACCTTAGATGTCGACTTGTTATATGACAGCGATTTTGGCCAGGTGCTCCAGCGGAAAACAGTCATTGCCCTTGGCGTACGTTTCAACCTGCTTTAGGCCCAGACCGGGCTTATATAAATTCATATAAATCGGGGTTAACTAATGATCACACTTTTTAGACGAATTCGGAAAAAATTAATTGGAGAAGGTGGTGTTCGAAAGTATCTGCTGTATGCAGTTGGTGAAATCCTGTTGGTGGTGATGAGAAATAATTGTCCCGTTAGGGACTACCTATTGGTAGAAATTAAGAGGCCAACCACAACCCCTTGTGCCGCTAGGTACAATCTATAGAAAGCACAATGGCAACACCTATACACAAATCCACATCCAAACCGTATTTGCTGTTCAAAACCGACAGAGCATGATTAGTAAACAATGGAATGATGATTTATACAAATACAACACCGACATTATTCAAAACAACGACCATAAATTATTGCAAATAAATGGCATCCCCGACCACATTCATATCCTGTTTGGCATGCGGGCGGTTCAATCATTATCGGATCTGATGAAACAAGATTAATAAAAATTTCTAAATATGGAATTCAGCAATAGACATATGGCGTACCTATGGCACGCGGCCCGTGTGGGCGTTTATTTTTCTATCGATATATAGTCCCTACGGGACAGTTGACATCTGTGAAATTCCATAATAAATACATATCCATGATCCCATGCTAAAATTCTTCCGCACAATCCGCAAAAAGGTTATGGAACAGAATCATCGGCTCATTGAACAGATCAACCGCTATCTCAAAGAACTGTAGCCAAATCCCCAATCCTATGCTGAAATATATTCCCATCACCTTATTCCTTCTCCTTGGCCTCACTTCCTGTTCAGCAACAGAAGAACAAAACTATTCGAACGACGTAACCTGGCTGATAGATGCTCTTGAGCTCACACAAGAGTCCGTTGTTGCCGATGTGGGTGCGGGTGATGGCCAGCAAGCCATGCAGATCGCCGGTTTTCTGGGTCCTGGCGGTGAGCTTTACGCTACGGAGCTGGGTGGCGATGCTCTCCAAAATCTTCGGAGGATTATTGACATCCGGGAAGCTGAGAACATCACCCTACTGGAAGGTCATCCGGCAAAAACCAACCTGCCTGCCGAATGCTGCGATGCGATCTATATGCGCAGGGTATATCATCACGTAGCGCAGCCCGATTCCATGAATCTCAGCCTGTTCCACTCCTTAAAGCCCGGCGGACGTCTTGCCATCCTTGATTTTGAACCGGACGGAGCTGAGGGTGAGCCCGGAGACAGAGATGAAGGCGACAGCCACGGGGTAACCACAGAGACCCTGGTTGATGAACTCACAAATGCAGGGTTTAAACAGATCAGAGACGTGCATTTTTCCGGCAGATACTATCAAGTGGTTTTCCAAAGACCGATGCTACCCAATTAATCCAGGGTGCTTTCATGAATTCCTTGAGCAGGATTAAAAACGGTTTTTAGTCCGTATTATCATCCGAATCATTAAGTAGTTTTTTGACTTCATCTCCGGGTATCTCCTCTTTTTCAAGCAGCCGTTCTGCTACATTATCCAAAACATCTCTATGCTTTTTTAATGTGTCGAGCGCCCGATTAAACGCCTCTTTCGTAATTTTTTGAACCTCTTCGTCAATCTCACGTGCGGTAGAGTCACTGTATTCCTGCTTTCGGCTCATATCGCGGCCCAGAAATACCTCCTCCTCTTCTCCCCCGAACGAGAGATGCTGAAAACGCTCGCTCATCCCCCATTCAAGAACCATTTTCCGGGAGAGTTTTGCTACCTGTTGCAGATCATCTTTCGCCCCGCTGGTGGCGGTTTCAAATACAAGCTCTTCTGCCGCGCGTCCACCCATAATCACGGCCAGTCGATCCATCAGGTACTCTTTCCTGTAGATATATTTCTCTTTTTCCGGAAACTGCTGGGTAACTCCCATTGCTTTGCCGCGGGGGATAATGCTCACCTTATGGATGGGGTCTGAATGTGGAAGAACTGCCGCTACCAGGGCGTGTCCCGCTTCGTGGTAGGCCAGCATCTTCTTCTCTTCGCTGTCTATCTGCACACCTTCCCGCTCAAGACCCATCATCACTTTATCCCGGGCCTTATCAATGTCTTCCATTTTGATCTTTTTCCGTTTCTCCCGGCCGGCATAGAGAGAAGCTTCATTGAGCAGATTTTCAAGATCCGCGCCGCTGAAACCGGGCGTGCTTCTGGCAACATCTTCCATGTCCACATCATCGGCAAGCTGCTTGTTTTTCGCATGAATCTTGAGAATTTCCAGGCGCGCTTTCTGGGTCGGAATATTCACGGTGATCCGCCGGTCGAAACGGCCGGGGCGAAGAAGTGCCTTATCCAGAATATCCGGGCGATTTGTAGCCGCAATTACAACTACGTTCTCTGTGGGTTCGAATCCGTCCAGTTCCGATAAAAGCTGATTCAGCGTCTGCTCGCGTTCATCATGGCCGCCTCCAAGCCCTGCTCCACGTCTGCGGCCTATAGAGTCCAGTTCATCAATAAAAATAATACTTGGTGAACGTTCTTTAGCTTTCTTAAACATATCGCGAATTCGTTTAGCGCCAACTCCCACAAACATCTCCATGAAGTCTGATCCGCTAATAGAGTAAAAAGGAACATCTGCCTCACCCGCAACCGCTCTTGCAAGAAGCGTTTTACCCGTACCGGGTGGACCCACCAGGAGAATACCTTTCGGAAGCTTGGCACCGATCTCTTCAAAACGATCGGGCTCTTTCAGAAAATCAATCACTTCACGAAGTTCTTTTTTTGCATTATCAAGGCCAGCAACATCATCATATCTTGTATCCTGTTTTTCCGGTTCCTGCAGTTTGGCTTTACTTTTACCGATGTTGAAAATTCCGCGCCCCTGAGATTTCATCCGCTGGTAGAAAAGGATCCCCAAATAGATAAAAATGAGTAGTGGCAGGCCAAAAAAGAGGATATTCCACCAGTTAAAATCAGATTCGGGTTCCGTTGCAACCACTACGTTCTGATCTTCCAGTGCCTGAAATAGTTGATCATCACCAAAAGATGGAAGATATGTGATAAAATTTTCATACTCTGTCGTATCCTCCTCAGTAGCTTCCAGAACAACAGACTTCTTTAGTTCACCACGAATTTCTTCACCGTGAACATAAACTTTTTCAATATTTCCCTGGTCAAGCTGCTCTCGGAACTCACTGTATTCAATCTGAGGAACAGGAGAAAAGATGCCGCCTTCAGGAGAGTTTATCCATAAAAACAGAAACGTAAAAAAGAGCATCCATAGAATTAGGTTTGTCCATCTGGAGTATTTCCCGGGTTTATCCTGACCATTTTTCTTTTTGTCGAAAGGACTGCGCTTTTTTTCAGATGAACGCTCATCATTTTTCTTCTTTTGATCTTTCTGACTTTTCTCTTGTCCCAATTTTAAATCGTTTACAATTAAAATTAGCTGCTAAAAAATTAATGAATATGATCTATATAACAATTTTAGACAACATATTAGTTTCCTGATTTGCAAGTAGTACCGACTGTCTTAAGTTTTTCCGAATTACTTTCATCGTATGGTTCCGGAAACAGATGCATGCAGAAAACAGTGTTCTTTCCTTAAATGTGAAACGTGTTCCCTTTTAAAATAGCCATGCCTGCTCATAATATAGATGAATTATGCACTCTTCCGTATTTAATATTTGAGCCTATTCACTGTTAATTTTAAATATTTTAACGTATAGTGCTCTTTATTTAAATAAAACATGGCATTCGAATGATTTTACTGTGGTTTTGAGACAGACAAATCAATATTGCAAAACGGGTACAATCTTCTGAATTGAGATAAAGGTTTATTTATGACTGCAGAGATCCCACAAGAGCTGACCGAAGCATACGAAAAAGCTATATCCTACATTTTCCATTTAATGCCTATCTCTGAAATGGATATAGATTCTGTGATCGCAGAAGATACCATGATTTATGGGACCACTGTTGATGAAAATATTTTTGGCCTTGATGATTTTAAAAAAGTCATGGACATACAGGCTGAAGAGATGAAGGGGCTTGACATCAGCTATGAGCGAAATCCGGTTTCTCAATATTATTCCGATGATGGAAAAACCGGCATCTTTGTTGAGGAAGTGAAGCTGATCGTAAACACCGGTGAAGCTGTCAGTGAAGATTCTGTCCGAATGTCTTTTGTAATGGAGAAAACAGATGGATCATGGAAACTGATCCATGCGCACGGCTCCAAACCGGTAGATTCTGAAAAAGATCCCTGGCATATAAAAGAGTGGAAAGCCGAAAAAGAAAAGCTGGAAAAAAAAGTAGCTGAGCAAACGGAAGATCTTCAGAAAAAAAATCGCGAACTTGAAATTGATGCCGCTTCTGAGCGTGTACGTTCTGTGGCGATGGGGATGCAAGAGCCTGATGATATTCTGGATGTGCTGGAAGTAGTTAAGCAGGAAGTTGATCGTTTTGAACTGGGACAAGTAAGTACCTGGTTGTGGACCAAGCGTAATGAGCATGAAATTGTTCACTGGGAGCTGGCTGATCATTTCTCGGAGAACCCTCTTGAAGCGTTAAATATGAGGTTTCACCCCGAAGAGAATGAGCTTGCAAAGTCTTTTTCAGATCGGTTTGGAAACGAGTTTTTTGTGTACCACTATACAGGCCAGGGCATCTTAAACTACTTAGATAGTGTCTCAGAGTTGTTGGGCCCATCGGTTGTAAACGCGGAGGCGGCCAAAGAATTCAAAAATGCACTGGAAACGGGTAAGATCACAGATCTTTGGCAAGTGTGTTCTACATTCAGAAATGGACTAGTTGGTCTGATGTTTGTAGCGGAACCACCTGAAAGCAGTCAGCAGGTCCTTACAAAAATAACCGAAGCGTTTGGACTGGCCTACAAACGGTTTGAAGACCTGCAGGAAGCGGAACAGCGTCGCATGGAAGCTGAACTTGAGGCAGCATCCGAAAGAGTGCGAGCCCATGCCATGGGCATGCAGAAACCAGATGACATCATGGACGTTCTGAATGTGATGAAAGAGGAAGTGGACCGGTTCGATCTCGGTAACATAGCCACATGGATATGGACGAAAGATGAAAACGGGATCGTCACCCAATGGGATATCTCAGAGGTGATCGAGGAAGACAATCTGGTGAATTTCAATCTTACCTTCGACATACATAAATATCCGGAGGTAGGGCGGCATGCTGCGGAGTGGGAAAAAGGAAGCAAATATTATACAGTATACTGGCCGGCTGACAGGCTTCAGAAGGTAGTAGATGAGGTGATTATGGTTGATCCCGATGCAGGAGAGTATTTTCAGGCTGCTGTAGATGAGGGACAGATCGAAGAGTACTGGCATGCAGCGGCTCCCTATTCTCAGGGGGTTGTTGGACTGGATTTCACCTCTGTCCCGCCCGAAAGAACCGAGATCATTCTCCTGAAAATATCCTCTGCTTTCGACATGGCCTATCAGCGGTTTAAGGATCTGCAGAAAGCAGAAAAACGACGGAAGGAAGCTGAGCTGGAAACAGCTGTTGAACGGGTGCGGGCACATGCTATGGGGATGCAAAGCACGGACGACCTTTCGAATGTATTGCAGGTGCTTAACAGTGAGCTCAGTAAGCTCGATCTTGAGGGGCAGAATTCTGCATATATCTGGTTGTTTAATGAGCAGGGCACCGTTGACGGAATGAATCTGGATCTCAGGGAGCAGGAAGCTGACTTCAAGATCTATTCAAACACCTTTGACCCTCAGAAATTCAAATATTTCTTTAAGCGGATCGCTGATCACTGGGCAAAGAATCCCGAATATTCAGTCACCTATACCGGTCCTGAAGATCTCCGGGGGCATATCCAGGAAATGGCCAACAGCGATAATGACGTTTTTATCCGATATTCGGCCATGGCTCAGAAAGCCGTCGATAAGGGGTTGCTCACAAAGAACTGGTCGGCCTCTTCAGGATTCGGATATGGAATATTTGGATGTGACTTCCAGCAGGAGCCGTCGCCCTGGGCCGAAATAGTGATCCGTAAAATGGCCAGCGCCTTTGGGATGGCCTATCAGCGATTCCGGGATCTGGAGGAAGCTGAAAAACGGGCTTATGAATCCAAAGTGGAAGCCAGTCTGGAACGGGTCAGGGGCATGGCTGCTGCCATGAATCACAGCGATGATCTGATGCAGATCGCTGAGGAGATGTTCAAAGAGATGGAGATCCTGAAAATAAATCCGCTCCGGTACGGGATAGGGATGATAGACAGTGAAAAAAAAGAAGCTGAGCTCTGGGCGTCCACCGTTAACGACGGTCACTACCTGGATATGCTGGGCACCATCTCTCTTACATGGCATCCTATGCTAAGGAAGGTGCTCGACGCATGGGATGCTCAACACGAAGAGATGATCTACGAACTAAACGGTGAAGAACGGAGCAGCTATTATCGAAAAATTGGACGCGTAAATCCCGATATCCCAAACCTTGAGGCTCTCCAGAATCCGGAAACGGATATTACTGAATTTGTTAGCTTTTTCCCTTTTAAATCAGGCGCGCTCTATGCATTTACAACCGGCGAACCGAATGAAGACGGCAGATCCATTTTAAAGCGATTTGCCAGCGTATTTGAACAGGCCCATATTCGATATAATGATTTACAAACGGCAGAAAAACAAGCCCGGCAAATACGCGAAGAACGCGATCGCCTTGCCGATACACTGAAAGAGCTTCGAGCCGCCCAGGACCAGCTGGTACAGCAGGAGAAACTGGCCTCTTTGGGACAACTCACTGCCGGCATTGCCCACGA
>DATGBT010000033.1:0-17894 GCA_035312505.1 Balneolaceae bacterium
GATATAGCTGGGAATAACCGCGGTAACATCGACTCCTGTATGCAGCCTTTTCATTTCGAGCTGCAGCGATTCTGTCCATCCGAGAACGGCCCATTTGCTCGCCGCGTAAACGCTCATTCTCGGATTGCCAATATAGCCTGATGCAGAGGCGAGATTCACGATCTGTCCGGATCCGCGCTCAACCATTTCGTTCAAAAAAGCTCGCACAACCCACATACTTCCGGTGGTGTTTATTTGAATTGTCTTCTCGATCTCCGTATAGCTGTGCTCATGAAAATTCTTCCCGACCACTATGCCTGCACAGTTAATAATAATATCGGGGAGCATGTTCTGTTTGATGATTCGATCCGCTTCTATCTGAATAACGTCAGCTTCAGTAACATCAATGGATGTAATGGAAACATTAGCGCGGTGCTTTAGCTCGTCCTTTACCTGCTCAAGAATATCGGGATTCCGGTCCCAGAGAACCAGATTTACAGCTGCCTGTTTCGATATCACTTCAGCAAAGCGCCTGCCGATTCCGCTGGCCGCTCCTGTTATAAGAATCGTTTTATTGGTATAGAATCGGGAAACGTCCATATATAAAGGCTAAATGAGTTTGGTATAAAGACGAGTAATTATCGTCAATAAATTAAGATAATGAATCGTGAACCGTACAAAAAAAGAGGGGCAGAAAAATTGGTGGTTGAATTGATTATTCTGTTTTTATCCCAAAAATCTCCAGAAGCGAGGCTGCGCCATGCAGTGAAAACCGGGAACGTTTCATCCGGTTTTGGTTTGGGTTGATGGAGAAATTAAATGACGTGCGAAAATCTGCTCCCTCCAGTTGGGTCTGATCAAAAACAGCCCTGCTCAAATCGCACTCATCAAAAACAGAGTTTACAAGATCACTTTCAGTAAAAATGACTTCGTGAAGCCTCGACTTTGTAAACGTTGTTTTTCTGAACTTGCCTCCAAAAAAAGAAGCGTGGCTGAGATTACACTCCTCAAACCGGAAGGAGATCCCAAACTGGCTGCACTCCTCAAAATTGATTCCAAGCATTTTACAGTTACGAAAGGTAACATTTCGGAAAGCACTATTTGCAACCGACGCCATACTCAGGTTACAGGTTACGAACTCGCAATCTTCAAAACGAAGCTCCGACAGATCGGAACCGGAGAAGTTGCACTCTTTGAACGTGCAGTTTTCATAGTCTCCTTTTGGAAGTGGACGCATTGTATAATCTTCGGATTCGAACGTTAAACCTTCAAAAAATTCACTGTTCATAGATAAATCACCTGGGGTCTATCATTTTTGATGCGATTGGCAGTCTACTTGTTAGTGACGGGCCGAAAGAGTTATTTTACCTGATTAACCATCACCCACAAGATAAGATTATGACAATGCGATTATCCATTTTAATTATCCTGATACCGATTGTATTCATGGGCTGCCAATCTTCAGAAACGATTGAAGAGGCTACATCTACGATTACAGAAGAGTCCCTGCTTTCACATATTGAGGTTTTGTCATCAGATGAATTTGAGGGGCGCGCACCCGCAACACCCGGAGATGAAAAAACAACGGACTACCTGGTTAGTGAATTTAAAAAGATGGGTGTGGAGCCCGGAATGGATGATGGCTCATATACTCAGGAAGTTCCGCTTTTGGGCCAGATTGTTAACCAGGAGTCCGCTTCAATGGCCATCAAAAAAAACGGACAGCCGGTTGAAGAGCTGGAGTTTCGAACAGAGTTTATGGCGTGGCCATCGAATGAAGCCGAAGCGGTAGATCTTACCGATGCCGAACTGGTTTATGTGGGGTATGGCATTCAGGCTCCGGAATTTGACTGGGACGACTACAAAGATGTAGATGTTGAAGGGAAAGTTTTAGTATTTAAGAATAGTGATCCCGCTTACAGTCCTGATATTTTCGAAGGGGATGCCCGGCTTTACTACGGCCGATGGAGCTATAAGTTTGAAAAAGCAGAAGAGATGGGAGCCCTGGGAGCAATAATTGTACATACAACACCAACGGCAGGGTATGGATGGCTGGTGGTTGCGAATAGCTGGGGGCGCGAACGTTTCGCACTAAAAAGTGATGACGATAATAGCTTGAAACCGGCATTTAACAGCTGGATGACCGCCAACGCCAGCCAAATGCTTTTTTCTCAGGCAGGGTTGAATTTGGGAGATCAACTAACAGCTGCCGACGATCCCGAGTTCAAGCCGGTACCGCTCGAGGGAGTTTCGCTTGATCTGTTTCTGGAGGCAGAGTACAGTGATATGGCTACAGAAAATATCGTCGGAAAGATTGAAGGAAATGATCCTGAACTGAAAGAGCAGTATGTCATTTTCTCGGCTCATCAGGATCATCTGGGCATAACGATACCGGTAGATGGCGACTCCATCAACAATGGAGCGCTGGATAATGCTGCAGGTGTAAGCGCGGTTCTTAATTTGGCGAATGCCTACAAACAGGTGGAAGATAAAATGAAACGCAGTGCACTGTTTCTTTTCGTTGGTGCCGAAGAGATGGGGCTGCTTGGTTCGCAATATTGGGCAGCAAATCCAACGGTTCATCCCGGTAACGTAACGGCCAACTTTAATATGGATGGGATGCAGGTATTTGGTGAAACAAATGATGTGGTTCTTGTAGGTTACGGAAGAAACACGATCACTGAGGTTATAGAAAAATATGCTGCGGAAGACGGACGCGTTGTGAAACCTGACCCCAATCCGGCCCAGGGTTTTTTCTATCGGTCTGATCACTTCTCGTTTGCAAAAGTGGGAATTCCGGCAATTTTTCCAAATCCAGGCCGCGATTATATTGGCAAACCGGATGACTGGAACGCAACCGTTGACAGTCTGCGGGCGCGAAACTACCATTCTGTTGGCGACGAAATCAACGAATATTGGGATCTCACCGGCATGGAGAAAGATGTAAGGCTGTTTTTCCGCTCCTCTTTTGATGTGCTGAATGCAGAAGGAATGATGGAATGGAACGAGGGTGACGAGTTTAAGGCAACCCGTGAAGAGATGCTGAAAGCTGTTGAATGAAGGAATCTACACTCTGTTTTCATTATAAACCATTATGTTAGGCTTTGATTCATTTTGGAGCTTTTAAATAAAATCAGCTATGAAAAAGATTTCTGCTTTTTTTGTACTTATAGCGTCAGCGTTCTTCATTCTTGGGTTTCAGCATGATGACCCAGTGAAACGTACGTATCTTATTTATGATGCAGACGGCGGCGAAATCGATTACTCCGATCTGGAGGAGCGTGCACTGGCTGCCGATCTCATTTTTTTTGGCGAACAGCATAACAGCGCAATCGCACACTGGCTTCAGTATGAGCTGGTTCAGGATCTTGCCGCCGACTCATCAAAAAACACAACTATTGGAATGGAGATGTTTGAGGCCGATCAGCAGGTGTTGATTGATGAGTATTTTGCAGGCTTCATCAGCCAAAGCAGTTTTGAGAACGAAGCGAGGCTCTGGAATAATTACCAAACTGATTACAAACCGGTGCTTGAGTTTGCAAGGGAAAATGAGCTGGAGCTAATAGCCACGAATATCCCCAGGCGGTATGCGAGTGCAGTTTATGGCGGTGGCCTTACGGTTCTGGACGCTTTGAGCAACGAAGCCAAACAGTGGATCGCTCCACTGCCTATTGAAGTGGATCTGTCGCTTCCAGGTTATCAGAACATGGTGGAGGCGGCGCACGGTCATGGCGGCGATAACCTGATTTATGCCCAGGCTGTAAAAGATGCAACCATGGCATACTTTATTCTGTTAAATATGGGAGTTGGCGACCAGCTGATTCACATCAATGGTTCGTATCATTCTGCCAATCGCGAAGGCATTATCTGGTATATCGAGGAAGCCGTTTCGGGTTACGAAATTTTTACCATCAATACGATAACAGCGGATGATATAAACGTGGTGGAGGTCGATCGGCTGAAAGAGGCTGATGTAACCATTGTGGTACCCTCAACCATGACAACTACCTATTGAACTGATGAATCGCAGGACGAATCAACCCAAAAAATGAACATGTGAAGTGAAATTATGAGTTATTCTGATTATCCATACTATAGGGGCCGACGACTGAGGAGTTCTGAAAATGTAAGACGTATGACTGCAGAGTGCAGTATTTCGGTAAATGATTTTATAGCCCCTCTTTTTGTAATGGAGGGGGAAAACGAACGGGCAGAGATCACCTCGATGCCGGGCTATTACCGGTTTACAACCGATCTGCTGCTGAAAGAGGTTGAAGAGATTGCAGAGTTGGGAGTTCCCGCTGTACTGCTGTTTGCCAAAGTGCCCGATGAGAAAAAAGACAATAAGGGAACCGAGGCTTTGAATGAGAACGGCCTGATGCAACAGAGTGTGAGTGCAATCAAGAATGAGTTTCCCGAAATGATTGTAATGACGGATGTGGCTCTTGACCCATACAGCAGCTATGGACATGACGGAATTGTGCGAGACGGGCATATTATGAATGACGAAAGTGCGGAGCTGCTTGCCAAAATGGCGGTTAGTCATGCGAGAGCGGGAGCCGATTTTGTTGCTCCCTCGGATATGATGGACGGTCGAATATTATATATGAGGGAGGCGCTGGAGCAGGAGGGTTTCCACCATACCGGTATTATGGCGTACAGCGCGAAGTATGCATCCGTATTTTATGGTCCTTTTCGTGATGCGCTGGATTCTGCTCCTGGATTTGGCGATAAAAAAACTTATCAGATGAACCCCGCAAATGTCCAGGAAGCCATTAAGGAGGCTGTTGTGGATGAGCGAGAAGGCGCAGATATCGTGATGGTAAAGCCGGGGTTGCCCTACCTGGATGTAGTACGGGCCGTAAAAGAGAAGGTTCAGGTTCCTGTGTCCGTATATAACGTTTCGGGCGAGTATGCAATGATAAAAGCTGCTGCAGCCAACGGCTGGCTTGATGAAGAGCAGGCGATGATGGAAATGCTTATTAGCTTTAAAAGAGCCGGGGCCGACTTGATTGCTACCTATTTTGCAAAAGATGCGGCACGATTGTTGTAAAGTGACACCAAGCGTACTTCCCTCTATGTGAAGTAAGGGGAGTAGCCAAAGTCTGTTTATTCATAGAAAAAAAGTGAATAAGCAGCTCCGTGAATACGCACTCACGAAATGAATCGTTTAAAAAGAAATTAAATCAACTACTAAGGTAATACGAACATGAAAAGAGTACTTCTATTTCTTGGAACCAATCTTGCCATTATTGTGGTGGCGAGTATTACTCTCTCCCTTTTGGGGGTAAACTCATTTCTGGATGAGACGGGTACCAATCTGAATCTTCAGTCGCTGCTGATATTCTGCTTTGTTTTTGGCATGGCCGGATCGTTTATATCCCTGCTGCTTTCCAAAAAGATTGCAAAATGGACGATGAAGGTTCAGATTATCGATAAGCCAAGAAATTCTTCAGAAGAGTGGCTTTTCAGAACGATTGAAAGTCAGTCGAAAGAGGCCGGAATTGGCATGCCCGAAGTGGGTATTTTCCAGGCGCAGCAGGCCAATGCATTTGCAACCGGAGCCAACCGAAATAAAGCGCTGGTCGCCGTTAGCAGCGGAATGCTGAACAGGTTCGACAAGCCGGAAATCGAGGCCGTTCTGGGTCACGAAATCGGCCACGTAGCCAATGGCGATATGATTACGCTGGCACTGATTCAGGGTGTGGTTAACACTTTTGTAATGTTTCTTGCCAGAGTTGTAGGTTTTGCTGTAGACCGCGTGATTCTCAGGAATGAGGAAGGACTTGGACTAGGATATTTTATAACCACCATTGTGGCTGAAATTGTATTGGCGATATTGGCATCCACCATCGTGTTTTGGTTCTCCAGAAAGCGGGAATTTCGGGCTGATGAGGCCGGCGCGCGCCTGGGAAGCCGTAACGGCATGATTAATGCTCTTCAGCGATTGAAGGCTGAGAGTCAGGTGCCAAATCAGTTGCCGGAATCGATGCAGGCTTTTGGTATTACGGGCGGAAAGCGAAGCGGTATTAAGGCATTGTTTTCAACCCACCCGCCGCTGGAAGACAGGATTGCTGCTCTGCAGAATATGACGGATTAAATAGGGATTTAGTCGTGAGTCTTGAGTTGTGAGTATAAATACAGGGCTCACGACTGCGATATCGAATTTTCGTTACGTGTTAAGGCCTGTAGCTGGATCTTTGCTTGTACCGAGTTCTGAACACCTGTATTTTTACATGTAGCGGGTGTAGATACCAAAAAGTGTTTAAAGTATTAACGATCCTTTTTTGAATAAAAATTTTCATTTAAATCACTATTCATGCTTTTAAAAAGCGAATATCTTTTCAATAAAGCACAGCAATCTATCCCCGGCGGTGTGAACTCTCCCGCCAGGGCGTTTAAATCGGTAGGTGGCGTACCTGTTTTTATGAAGAAGGCAAAGGGCTCGGTACTTACAGATGAAGACGGGAACCAATATATCGACTATGTTGGATCGTGGGGGCCAATGATTCTTGGCCACGCGCACCCTGCCATCGTGAAAGCCGTACAGGATGCTGCGTTTAATTCAACCTCATTTGGAGCACCAACTGAGACCGAAATAAATATGGCAGAGCTTGTGAAGCAGATGGTTCCCAATGTGGATCGCGTTCGGATGGTTAATTCGGGTACGGAAGCATGCATGAGCGCCGTTAGAGTAGCCCGCGGTTTTACGGGAAAAGAGAAAATTATTAAGTTTGAGGGAAACTATCATGGCCACGGTGATGCTTTTCTGATTAAGGCCGGCAGTGGAGCTCTTACACTGGGCAAGCCCAGTAGCCCCGGCGTTACGAAAGGAACGGCGAAAGACACGCTGAACGCCACCTACAACGATCTCGGCAGTGTTGAGAAATTGTTGAAAAAGAATAAAGATAACGTTGCCGCCATTATTGTAGAGCCTGTGGCCGGGAATATGGGATGCGTACCTCCCAACCCCGATTTCCTGGAAGGACTTCGCGAACTCTGCGATAGTCACGAAACCATATTGATATTTGATGAGGTGATGACCGGTTTTCGCCTTGCGCGCGGTGGTGCCCAGGAGAGGTTTGATGTATGGGCCGACCTTGTAACCTTCGGAAAAATTATTGGTGGCGGACTGCCCGTTGGAGCATTTGGCGGCAAAAAAGAGATTATGGATGTGGTGGCGCCTGTTGGTGATGTGTATCAGGCGGGAACATTGTCAGGAAACCCGCTGGCGATGAGTGCCGGATACACGCTTTTAAGTATGCTTGAGAAGCACCCGGAGTACTATGTTGAACTTGAAGAGAAAACGGAATATCTGAAAAAGCGCCTGAACATCGTTCTCAAAACAAGCGGTCTGCCCTACACCATCAACCAGGTTGGATCGATGATTACGGTATTCTTTACCGGTGAAACAGTTACAAATTTTGAAACTGCAAATAAGAACGACCAGGAGTTGTTCCGGCAGTTTTTTCATGGCATGCTAAAAAGAGGCATCTATCTGCCACCTTCTCCGTTCGAGAGCTGGTTTTTATCGAAGTCATTAACCTATCAGCAGCTTGATGAAACCGTAATGGCGGCTAGTGAAGTGATGGGTGAAATTTCTAAAACTTAAATTCGCTTTAAAATTCTGATAGACTGAGGCTTTCAGTTTTCTATTTTTACTAAATAAAATACATTGGAGAATTGCTGATATGTCTTTCAGTTAGGAATCACTGTAATGGGGGGTGTGGTTATAATACTTGTCTTAGTATTGGCGGCGAATAGTACTTTTCAGGTTTTTACACATCAAGCCATCCAGAATGGTTGTTGTTGAACCGGAATTGTTTATAAGTTCGGTTCTTAAAGCTCTTTATTAGCTTATATTGGAAATTAAACATCAAATAACTGAATAGAATGAAACGATATATTGGGATGAGTTTAGCGGGAATGGTTTTAATTTTAATAACCGGTTGTTCGGGAAGCGACAGTTCGGAAGCACAAGACGTGGATCAGCAGGATATGCCTGCCGTCAGCGAGTGGGTATCAATCTGGGATGGAGAAACCCTGGATAACTGGCGAGCAAGTGAAAACCCTGAATCATTTACGGTTGAAGACGGAAAAATTGTAGTTGATGGTCCGCGGGCCCATCTTTTTTACGAAGGGCAAGTAGGGGATGCGAACTTCACTGATTTTGAATTACGAGCAGACGTGTATACGTACCCCGGAGCCAATTCCGGAATCTTTTTTCATACCGAATACCAGGAAGAAGGGTGGCCTGCAAATGGGTACGAAGCACAGGTTAATGCCACACATTCCGATCCTAGAAAAACCGGCAGTCTCTATGGCGTGAATGATGTGATGGATGTCGCTCCTCATGAAGACGAAGAGTGGTTTACTTATCACATCAAAGTTGAAGGGAAAGATATTACGTTTGCCATAAACGGGGAAACGGTTAATGAGTTTACGGAGCCTGCCGACAGGGAGAGTTCAGTTAGCCTAAGCAGCGGAACCGTTGCCCTTCAGGCACACGATCCGGATAGCCGCATATATTACCGTAATATCGAAATTAAAGTATTGGATTAGGTTAACCTGGTCGCGATTTTTAAATGACTAAATACAACTGCTTTACCAGGTTTGCATAAGAAATTCATCTGGAGCCTGGATGAGCAGTTTTTTCCTGCTGAATTTACAGATGATGGAATGATGTCAAGACCGGGTCAACGGATGAGTCATTAATGACTCTCAGATTTCTCCAACAGAATTCAATGGTTCTAAAAAACTCAACCATTGACTTTTAACGATTACAGGGTAAAAATCTGCTACCCCTCAGCATAGGCGCGCACATCAGCCATGTCCACCATAAGATCAAACAGAGCCGTGTTTCGCACAAATGTTGGAATTCGATCGCTTCCGGGCCCCCACGCTGCCAGCTCCACATAGTCTGAGGTGTGATTGGTACCGATAAAATAGATACCATTATAGTTGGCAAGAATCCCTGCAAGTACCGCATTTGCCCCCTGACGATTACGAAAGGGTGCACGGTAATCACCATTAAGCGCATTGAATAACATAATTGCTTCATCTTCTTCGATGGCGGTATTCGTCGCGAATTCAACAACTTCACGCAGGCGGGTTACCGATATTCTTTTTCCTTCAGATATATCACTGGTAATTTGATCAAAGATCCATTCGAAACTATGTTTATAATTCTGGACAGTGGCAAGCATTTTTGGTGAATCGCCATAACGACTTCCCAGACCGCTTAATCCTGGATTTGCATTTCCGTGATCGGTGGTAAGAATCACCAGCGTATCTTCTCTGTTTTCTGTGTAGTCCATCACTACTTTTACAGCATCATCAAAAGCAATTTGATCATAAATAAGGCCGCCGGCATCATTGCCGTGAGCGGCATGATCAACCCTGCCACCTTCAATTTGCAGTAAAAATCCGTTGGAGTTCTTTTCAAGCCTGTCAAGTGCTGCCTGTGTCATTTCTGCAAGTGTTGGAACTGCTCTTTGCAGTTCGGAAGAGGTGTTGTGGTCAACACTGTAGGGCAGATGTGAATCATAAAATGTACCCAGCAGTTTACTGTTAGTCGTTGCCCTGTTGAGTTCCCGTCTGCTTTTAACGACGGTATAGCCCTTCTCCTCAAACTGGGAAAAGAGATCGGTACTGTCTCCCCTGCCTTCTGCTGTGAAATGGCGAGTGCCACCACCTAAAAGAACATCAACGTCGCGATCGAGATGTTGTTTTGCGATCACGTCTTCCATACCGCGTTGAGGTACATTTACAGAAAACCCGGACGGCGTGGCGTGAGTGAGTCTTGTGGTGGTAACCAGGCCGGTTGATTTCCCTGATTCGTTAAAAATGCTGCAGATGGGTTTATACTGTTCGTTATTGGGTCCCCAGTTAAGGCCGCCATTAACGATACGGTGTCCGGAGCCCCAGGACGAAGCGGCCGCGGCTGAGTCGGTCACTACGGAGTTCAGAGAGGCCATGTCCATGAGCCCCCGATGGAAAGGTTTGTCTGACTCGTAGAGTTTTATCCAGTGGGATTTATCACCAAACTGCGCTTGTTTAACCAGATCGGCCAGTGCAAGTGTGCCGGAACTCATTCCGTCAGAAACAAGGAAAATAATGTTCTTCGCATCACCGTTTTGTGACAGAGTTTTATTTGATGGTTTTTGGCCCAGAGCACCTGTACCTAATGCAAGGCTGGAAAGTGCTCCGGTTTTGAGGAATTCACGGCGGCTAAAACGATTTGAGCTCATGGGGTATCTGTTTTTCAATATTGAAAGTTTCAAACAACAGGATAATAAATTGGTATTAATGAATCATTAACGCAAAAATTTTTAACATAAAAGCTAAAATGAGTATTAGCCTGGAGGAAGTTTTTTTTCATTAGTGGTATTGGGCTAGAAATTTCGTTCAGTTTATTATATTTGGAGGTACAGGTACAAATTTAAATGTAACGTTAAATCAATAATATAATGATGAAAAAAAACATACTTAAGCAATCTGCCAGGATTCTACTTTTTGGTTTCCTCGTACTGTTTCAGTTACAGGCCATAGCCCGCCAGGGGATTACACCCGAGCACATCGCAGAAATGGAGTCTGTAACAAGCTCTGCAATTTCCGGTGATGCTTCTTATGTAGCGTTTACCCTGAGCGTACCGGCAGATCCCTACGAAAGCAATGCACCCAATAGCAATCATCTCTACGTGCTTGATGTGGAAGAGGGTGTCGTGAAGCCGTACTACACGACCGGGTCCGTATCTTCCGTGCAATTTCGGCCCGAAATGAATACGGTAACTTTTCTGACCCAGCGGCCGGGTGATGATACAAGATCTCTGTATGAGGTTCCACTTGACGGCGGAGAGCAGGTAAAGATTCTGAGTTTCGACCGCAGTATTCTATCATATACCTGGCATGCAGATGGAAATCACGTGGCTTTTACAGCTTTTGATGCCGCAGAGCAGTCAGACTCACCCCTGCCATACACGGCTGATGTGTATGAAGAAAACCGTCCGCAAAGAAAAGGTTACATCACTAACGTAGTGGTGGAAGACCATGAACCGCATGTGATTGGGGTGGATGGATCGGTATATATGATAGAGTGGAGTCCCGATGGAAGCCAGCTGGCTGTTTCCGCTGCTCCAACACCGGCAGTGGATGATTTTTACATGGCTCAACAGGTGTTCGTTGTAGACTATAAAACACGTGAAGTTGTCGCTGAAATAAACAATGAAGGAAAAATTGGACAGGTGTTATGGAGCCCTTCAGGTGAGCGGCTTGCATTACGCGCAGGTGCCGATATTAACGATCCCATTGATGGACGAATTTTAATCGCTTCTGCAAGGGGAGGCACTCCTCAGCTTATTGATGAAAATTTTGAAGGGAAATATGAACAAATTGCCTGGCGAAGCGATTCTGAAATTCAATTTCTTGCCAGTGAAAGTACATCTTCCGTTTTGGGCACGATTGGAATGAACGGCAGTAATAAAAATGTACAATTTCGTTCAAATGCACACGCAATCGGTTCTTTTTCAATGGCCAGTAATGGTGACCTGGCTTTTGTTGCCAGCTCCCCCACACATCCAACCGAACTGTTTCTGCTGGCGGGTGAAGGAAATGGTCAGCCCGAAAGAGCAACCATGCACAATCCCTGGCTCAATAATGTAGAGCTTGGTGTGCAGGAAGTGGTTACATACGAAACAAGAGATGGGGAATATATGATTGATGGGATGCTGATTTACCCTGTTGATTATAACGAGGGTGAACAAGTCCCGGTGATAACCGTTGTTCATGGCGGACCTGAAGCTCACTACAGTAATGGCTGGCTTACCGGTTACTCCACACCGGGACAAGTAGCGGCAGCCAAAGGATACGCGGTATTCTATCCCAATTACAGAGGCAGTACAGGCCGCGGAATCGACTTTGCATACAGCAGTCAGTCTGACCTTGCCGGAGCAGAATTTGATGATGTGGTAGATGGCGTGGATTACCTGATAGAACAGGGAATCGCAGATCCAGATCGAATCGGTGTTACAGGCGGATCGTATGGAGGTTACGCCTCAGCCTGGATGAGCACCTACTACTCCGATCGATTTGCAGCATCGGTTATGTTTGTGGGGATCAGCAACAACTTATCAAAATGGGGAACCAGTGATATACCTGAAGAGCTCTACTATGTTCATTCACGTGAACGTATGTGGGAGTCCGACCAAAAATGGATGGAATACCTCAAACGAAGCCCAATCTACTGGGTAAGCCGGTCGGAGACTCCAATACTGATTATGCATGGAGCCGAAGATACACGTGTTCATCCGGCACAATCTCTCGAACTGTACCGACATCTTAAAGTTCGTAAACCCGATGTGCCTGTGAGACTTGTTTGGTATCCGGGTGAAGGTCACGGGAACAGAAGCGCATCAGCAAAACTCGACTATCATTACAGAATGCTGGAGTGGTTTGATACCTATCTTATGACGGGTGATGCGTCTGCAGAAATGCCTCATTGGGATGCTCCAATTCCTGATATAGAAGAGTAGAGCGAATATCGTTTCAATAGCTATTAAGAAAGAATCCCCATACGACTGGGGATTCTTTTTATTAATAATTATTAATCATTATAAAATATTATTTAAATTCCATTTACAGATTTTTTTTAAAAAATAGTACAATTTAAATATTACAAACCTAAATTTTTTATGGTAGGTTATTGGTTAGGGAATTCTATTAACAAATTTCATCGATTCTGATATATGCTTCCCACTCGCTTTATTTTGAGCATCAGTCTCATTTGTATTTCACATTTATTGCTCTCTCCAAAGATTATTTACTCACAAAATGAACAAGTGGTTCGTGACACGAGCCATGTGCGAATGCTGAATGAGCAAGCCGGAGATATGCTTGAATCGGAAGCGACCGACAGCGTAAAGACACTGATTGACGAGGCCCTGAATTTAGCTGTATTACTGAATGACACTGAGGGAGAGGCGCACGCAATAAAAAATTTAGCATCGTACTATCTGGACCGCGGCAGGCCAAATTCAGTTATTGAGCTGCTTGAGGGTGATTTTAGCAGATATTTGGAGTCAGATTACGCAGTGCAGCTTGGTAATATACTTGGCACGGCTTACAATCGTGTAGGAAAATATAGCGAATCACTCCAATTGTACCTTCAGATGAGGGATCTTGCTGAGGAGAGGGGCGAAGACCGCATGGTAATGGGAATAACTCAAAACCTGGGAAACACTTACGGTTCGCTGGGAGATATTCCGGAAGCTGTAAATAGTTACCTCGCCAGTCTTGAACTGGCCGAAGAAGCCAAGGATACACTTGTAATCGCAGTTGTACTTGATAACCTGGCATCATTAAATGAAAAGGCAGGAAATTACGAGCTTGCAGAAGAGTATCTGCTCAGGGCTCTTGATCTCAACAAAAAGATCAACAATCGCAGGAACCAGATTACAAACCATATGAGTTTTGGAATACTCTATAAAAACTGGGGTAAATATGGTTTAGCAGAGGAAAACTACAATAAGGTGCTTGATATTTCTGAGGATCTGGACAACGTTATTTCTGAAATTCAGGGGCTGTATAATTTTGGGTTGCTGTACGATGAAATGGAAGAATATGACCGGGCCCTTGATATGTTTGAGAAGTCACTTGAAATGAGCAGGGAATATGGAATAGGTATTGGTGCATTTTACAATCAAAATGGAATGGCTAATGTTTATGTAGATCTTGGAGAAAATGATCGGGCTTCTGAACTTTTTGAGCAGGCCCTGGAGATTGCGGAATCAGTTGGCGCGCAGGATCTGATACGGGAAACTGTAAAAAATCTTCATGAGACATATGAGAAGATGGGCGATACACTAAGCGCCTATCCGTACCTGAAACGCTATACAGCGATGCGCGATAGTCTGGCTGAAACGGAAAGAGAAAATGCGCTGGCAAAACAGGAAGTTGAACTGGGTCTGAGGCTCGAGAGGGAGAACAGAGAGCTTGCAGAAACAGCACTGAAGGCTGAGCAGCGAAATTTTAAAATTACGATTTCTCTGCTTGGGGTGCTCTTGGTAATACTTATGATATCTGTTTGGCTCTATCGAAATAAAAAAGTGATGAACAACAAGCTCAGAAGCCAAACCGAAGAGTTAATCAGCGTGAACAAAGAAAAGGATAAACTTCTCTCTGTACTTTCACATGATTTGCGGTCACCACTGTCAAACATCAAAGGGGTTGTTTATCTGATTCGTGAAAATGTTTTAAAAGGAAAAGACATTAACAAAGCGCTCGACGAAATTGATGCAAAACTGCAAAGCGGTATCAATACACTTACAAACTACCTTCAGTGGGCGCAGTCTCAGCGGGATGGAATAGTAGCAGATGTCGAGCCCATAAACCTGTACCAAACAGCTAAAAACGTTCAAGAAGAGTTTAGCATGGCCGCCAGAAATAAAAACGTTGTTGTTCTCAACAATGTACAGGAGAACACCAGGGCACTTGCAGATCCGCATTTGCTGTCTGTGATACTCAGAAACCTTGTTTCGAACTCGATAAAGTTTGTGAGCGCAGATGGTGCCGGGAAAGTAACGTTAAATGTAAGAGAAACTGAAAACGGCGTACAGCTCCAGGTTATAGATAATGGCGAAGGGATGGATGAGAAGCAGAGAGAAAATGTTTTTAAAGCGTTTAAACCCGGTTCCAAAGGTACAGACGGTGAAAAGGGAACAGGACTAGGGCTTTCAATATGCAAGGGACTGGCGGAGAAGCAGGGAGGCTCAATAAGTTTTGATAGCACACCTGGTGAAGGAACCGTTTTTAATGTGCATATGCAAAAAGCCTAGGAGAGGGATATCCATAGCATACCGAATATGACGGTTATCCAATTTCTTCTTTTAACCGTTCAAGATATCCCTTCATAAACTCGGCTCTTCGCAGGGCCTCTTTTCTTGCGGATTGTGTATGCATTGTCTGCGGCAGCTTTAAAAGCTTTTCATAAAAATGGTCGATGTTCCATTTTGAGTCGTCGGGGTCTCTTTCGATGCAAAAAGGATCTATTGGGTTGTACAATGCCCGGTTCAGAGACCCTCCCACTAAGAAGCAGCGTGCAATTCCAATTGCGCCAAGGGCATCCAGACGGTCGGCATCCTGTACTATGCAGGCCTCTTTTGTTTGTGCTGGAATTCCAGCTGAAAAACTGTGAGCTTCAATTGCATGCACAACTTCTTTAATTTTAATATCCGGGAAAGATGTGCTCTTCAAAAACCGGCTTGCTTTTTCGGCGGCCAAAAAGGAAGCTTTTTTACGATCGGGATGATTTTTGGGAAGTATTACGCAGTCGTGAAGCCAGGCGGCAGTAATCACGATTTCGCTGTCTGCCTCTTCTGTTTTAAGAATCAGTTCAGCATTTTTAACCACTCTCTGTATGTGAGCCAGACCATGAGCGCTATCTGTTTGGTGGGCGATTCCCGGTGATGTCAAAAATCTCTTAAAATCAATGGGTGTCAAACTCATTGGTGGGTGGGTTCTGCATTTTTCTGAAGGGGTATTTCCAGGGTAACCGTTGTGCCTTTGTTTAGAACAGAATCTATCCACAGTTTGCCCCCGTATTTTTGTGTAACATAGAGTGCTTTTGTCAGTCCAAATCCGCCTCCCATAGTTCTAATTGAGCTTTCTACATTGCTGCCTCTGTATCCAAATTCTACAATTTCAGGAAGCTCATCTGCAGGAATCCCATATCCGCTATCTTCAACAACAAACTTAAACACGTCATCTTTTTGAGAGATACCGACGTTAATGCGCCCCCCGTGGGGCGTATATTTTCGGGCGTTTGCAATCAAATCGCGAATAATATCCTTCAACAGGATGGGCAGAGAAATTTCATTATTTTTATCTCCTGTTACTTCAAACTGTATCAGATAATCTTTCTCCTCTTTCTCAGCAATATTGTAGATGATCCGGTAGGAGCCTTTGCTATTTTTTTCCAGGGCATGGAAAAACTTCTTGAAATCACTCCTGAACTCTTCTGTTTTGAAGACCTCCCATTGATCGGGAGAATTCCATCTGCTTTTAAGTTCACTGATACGTACTTCCGCCACATCAAAAATATCTTTAAGAATGGCTATATATTCATCTACAGTCGATTCATCATTTAAAACAGGTTGTTTAGTTTTAAGCCTTTTCAAGGCTGATGAAACTACTTCTTTGAATTGATTAAGCGAAACTTCACTGAACGCTAAACGGTCTTGTTTACGAGCAGCATCAATAACTTTTTCAGTATTTTTTATAGACGAATCAAGAAGCTCGGGGTAACTTGTTGTTAGCTGAATGACTTGAAGCTGAGCCATAATAACGGAGAGTACATTAATTACAGAATGCATCTCGAGCTGATTGATCTGATCTTCTGTGACGGTTAGCTTTTCTGAAAATTCCATACCCAATACCTTCCCTTTATAAGTGTATATGCAATTGATTAGTTCTCAATAACTGCATCCTCCCTGTTTCCATACTCAAACCATGAGCCCTCATACGCACGTACGGAATCATATCCCATTAAACGGAGGGTAAAATAAGCATGAGAACCTCTTACGTTCGACTGGCAATGAGTGATAATCTCTTTATCGGGTGTAATTCCGAAATTCTTAAGCATCGTTTGAATACTGTCTGCCGGTAGGTAGTATGGCGTCCCTTCGCTTTCAAGTACTTTATTCCATTCAAAGTTAACGGCATTTGGAATGTGTCCGCCCCGCTCTGCCCGCACTTCCTCACCACTGTACTCTTCGGCAGAACGCGCGTCAAAGATAACCTGGTTTTCGTTCGCTGAGGCCGCAAGCACCGTTTCAAAATCGCACATTACTGCCTCATTAACGGTCACTTCAAAATCTCCTTGTTCCGCTTTAGAATGCTGATCACTAGAAGGCAGGGACGCATCTAACCACCCCTGAATACCCCCGTTTAATACGGCGGCATTACCAAATCCATAGTATTCAAGTGCATAAAAAAGTCTGGCCGAAGAGAGGTGATTCCCACTGTCGTAGATATAAACACGGCTGTTTTCCGACAAACCGATTTCCTGCATTTTTGTTTCGAAAGTATCCGGGCCAATAAGATACTGTTCAATGGGATGATCGGAGTCTGCAAGTTCAGACCGGGCTGCAAAATGCACACTGCCGGGCACGAGTGTATCGCCGGGCTCTTCGCGGGCGTCAATCACGATAACACCCGCCTCCGACGCGATGGCATTCAGATCTTCTGCCTCAATTAGAAGCTCGGCATTTGGGTAATCTGCAGACTCAGTTTCAACGGGTGCCGTTTCACAGGCAGTTATAGAAAAGATGAAAAGAAAGATGCTCACATATACTTTCATAACGTTAGAAAATTAAGTTTAAATTGAAGTGTCCGGAATGTGGTAACCTCTGTAGTTCTTCTATCGTTCTACGGAATGTGAAGACGAAGAGGTGGTTTCAGATGCCTATTTTATATCTTCCATCTTATATTCTTGAATAGCAATCGTAACCTCCTTTGGTGGACGAATTGCCCTGCCGTTGTTCATGAATGCCGTGGTGACTTTTCCTTTCAGGACAAGTTCCTGTTCTGGTAACCGATAAATATTTTGATAAAAGACAAATCTCACATGCCCCTGCTGTTCGGCAGTTGTACGTACAACAAAGCGTTCGTCCCCTCTGAGTGCACGCTTGTATTCAAGCTCTACTTTATGGACAATTGCGTCGGTTCCGTCTTCGTGCAATTGGTTAAAATTCAGTCCAATATGCTTGAGAAACTGATGACGGGCATGTTCAAGATAGTTTTGATAAGTGGAGTTATTAACAACACCCTGTGTGTCAAGTTCGTAGTCGCGAACGGAAAACTCTGCACTAAACGGTTTCGGCATAACGAATTCTACAATATTTAAGTAAAAAACTCAGGAT
>DATGBT010000034.1:0-13206 GCA_035312505.1 Balneolaceae bacterium
TGCGTTATTGTAGTTGCAGCCTCTTCCACAGTAGCTGAGGATTGACAGCCCAGGAAAACGATGGGTAAAAGAGCAAATAAAGTGGATAATCGGTTTATCATAATCTTATCTTGTGAGTGATGGTTAATCAGGTAAAATAACTCTTTCGGCCCCTCACTAACAAGTAGGCTGCCATTCGCATCAAAAACGGTAGAATCAGGTGATTTAAACATGAATGATGATTTTTTTGAAGGTTTAACGTTCGAATCAGAAGATTATACTAGCCATGCGTTGCCAAAAGGGGACTATGAAAACTGCACGTTTAAAGAGTGTAACTTTTCCGGTTCCGACCTTTCTGAGCTTCGGTTTGAAGATTGCGAATTCCTGTCCTGTAATCTGAGCATGGCGTCTGTTGCAAATAGTGCTTTCCGTAATATTGCCTTCAACAATTGTAAAATGCTTGGAATCAATTTTGAAGAGTGCAGCCAGTTTGGGCTCTCTTTCCGTTTTGATGAATGTAATCTCAGCCATGCTTCCTTTTTTGGGGGTAAGTTCAGAAAAACGATGTTTACAAAGTCGAGGCTTCACGAGGTCATTTTTACTGAAAGTGATCTTGTAAACTCTGTTTTTGACGAATGTGATCTGAGCAGGGCTGTTTTTGATCAGACGCACCTTGAAGGAGCTGACTTTCGCACATCGTTTAACTTCGCCATCAATCCAAACCAAAATCGCATGAAACGGTCCCGGTTCTCTCTGACAGGTGCAGCTTCGCTTCTTGAGAGTTTTGGCATAAAAATTGATTAATTATAAGCGTTAAGTAATGCTGCCGTTATATTTTGTGTTCCTCCTTTTTTGGTACGGTTCACGATTCATTATCTTGGGTTAAAGACGATTATTACCTGTCGTTATGCCAAACTCATATAGCCCTTTTTAATATGGACGTATCCCGATTCTATAACAACAAAACGATTCTCATAACGGGAGCAGCGAGCGGAATCGGAAGGCGGTTTGCTGAAATGATTTCTGAACGCGCAGATGTAAAGCTGATTCTCTGGGACCGGAACCCCGATACTCTTGAAAAGGTGAAAGAGGATCTAAAGGGGCACGCAAACGTTTCCATCTCGTCTATTGACGTCACAGACGGGGATATTATTCAGACAGAAGCAGACCGAATCATCAAACAGAAGAAGCTCCCTGATATTGTTATTAACTGTGCAGGCATAGTGGTCGGGAAGAATTTTCATGAGCACAGCTATACGGAGATTGAAAAAACGATTCAAATCAACACTACCGGAAGTATGTGGGTTGTTCGGGCTTTTTTAAACGCGATGATTGAGCGGGGATCCGGACAGATCGTGAATCTCGCCTCTGCATCAGGCTATATTGGCAATCCGAGAATGAGCGTTTACACGGCGAGCAAATGGGCCGTTCTCGGATGGACAGAATCACTGCAGCTCGAAATGAAAAGGCTGCATACAGGAGTCGATGTTACCGCGGTTATTCCCAGCTATATCGATACGGGAATGTTTGATGGGGTAAAAGCCCCGATGCTTGTGCCCATCCTGAAAACAGACGACATTGTGGAGCGGATGATTACCGGTATAGCCAAAAAGAAACGCACCATCAAGGCGCCGTTTATGGTACGCTTTGTTCCGCTTTTAAAAGCATTTTTGCCCGCTTCTGCTTTCGACTGGCTGGCTGGAAATGTACTCGGCGTTTATTCATCGATGAACTCATTTAAAGGACGTAAATCAAAATCATCATGACGATTCAGGAACTCGTTACTCATCAGAAAGAAGCCTTTCGCAGCGGGGAAACCCGCCCGGCTAAATCCCGCGAAAAAACGCTTCGGAAGCTTAAGTCGCTGATCAAAAAAAAGGAAAAAGAACTCTGCAAAGCGATAGAGACTGACTTTGGTAAACCCTATTTCGAATCGTACATCACAGAAATATACACGGTTTTGCATGAGATCGATATTCATCTGAAGAATTTCTCATCCTGGATGAAGCCGGAAACAGTTGGCAGCCCCATTGTCACGTTTCCATCGAAAGGGACGATCTATAATCAGCCGCTGGGAACCGTGCTGATTATAGGCGCGTGGAACTATCCGGTTCACCTGACCCTGATGCCGCTGATTGGCGCCATTTCTGCCGGTAATACCGCTATTTTGAAACCTTCTGAACTGGCTCCGGAGACATCAGCCACGCTCAAAAAACTGTTTGACGAAAACTTTGACCCTACCGTGCTTGCAGTCGTAGAGGGAGCCGTGGATGAGACGACCGAACTTCTGCAACAGCCTTTCGATCACATCTTTTTTACCGGCAGCACCCGCGTTGGAAAAATTGTCATGAAGGCCGCCGCCGAGCAGCTTATCCCCGTAACGCTGGAAATGGGTGGGAAAAGCCCGGCGATTGTTCACAAAGACGCCAACCTTGAGGTTGCGGCAAAGAGAATTTGGTGGGGAAAAACAATGAATGCCGGACAAATTTGTGTGGCTCCCGATTTTGTGCTGATTCACGAAAGCCAAAAAGATGAATTTATACGACAAACCAAAAAGGTATTGCCCGCTTTTTTTGGTGATGGGTATCAGCCTGGTGAAAATTACACTCAGATTGTTAATGACGATCACTTTACGCGGCTCAAAAACCTGCTTGATAACAGCACAATAATTGTTGGCGGAATTACTGAAAAAGAGACCCGGTTTATTGAACCTACGCTGATTGATGCCTCCTGGAATGATGAAATTATGCAGGAAGAGATTTTTGGGCCTCTGCTTCCGCTGATTACCTACCAGAACGATGATAATGTTGTTGAGGAGTTAGCCTATCGGCCATCACCACTGGCACTCTACCTGTTTAGTGACGATTCCGCTTTTCAGAACCGTATTCTTGAAGGCGTTCCTTTTGGAGGTGGGTGCATTAACGATACCATCAATCATTTGGGAAATCACCATTTGCCGTTTGGCGGCGTTGGAAACAGCGGTATGGGGGCCTATCATGGCAAAACAAGTTTCGAAACCTTCAGCCGAAAGCAATCGGTTTTAAAGAAACCGACCTGGCCCGATCCGGATCTTCGATACCCGCCCTACAACGAAACCAAACTGAACTGGTTTAAAAAGCTTTTTTCTTAGTTTTTTTGATTTTTGGGTATCACCTGCAATATTGATAGTGATAATTTCTGATTAACCCACTGAATGATGAATCTAAAGAGAACACTCATTTCTATTTTTTCACTGGCTTTCTCACTTTTATTGATAAGCTGTACGGAAAAGCAGGATCTGGCCACGATAACACCTTCGGAAACATCTTCAATGGAACATGGGCTGATTATCATGGAAAGCCCATTCTCCTTTGAGGAGACCGGTTCCCGAATCCGTACAACACTCGAGGAGCGTGGCCTGCTGATTCCGGCCGATCTCAACCACCAACAAAATGCAGCCGGCGTGGATATGAATCTCCGCCCAACACGCACTATTATTTTCGGGAATCCAAATCTCGGAACTCCATTAATGCAGTGTAGCCAAAGCATTGCCATCGACCTTCCCCAAAAAATATTGATTTGGGAGGATGAACCGGGGAATGTTCAAATCGCCTACAACGATCCCGGTTATCTTAAAAATCGCCATGGGGCACAGGGCTGTGACCAAGCGTTCGAGACTGTCGCAAATGCACTTGCAAATCTGATGGAAAGCGCTCTTTCGGAGTAGCCAATGAGTGACAATAAAACATACCGAGCCCTGGTGGCCGAAGAACTGGAAGGGGAATTTCGCCAGACCATAAAACGGCTAACCGTAAACGATCTGCCTGATCATGATGTGCTTGTTCGGGTTCATTACTCATCACTAAACTACAAAGATGCTCTCTCTGCATCCGGGAACAGGGCCGTTACCAAAACATATCCATTCACCCCGGGTATTGATGCCTCAGGAATTGTGGAACAGAGCCGGGATTCTAAATTCGCTCCCGGCGATAAAGTGATCGTTACCAGCTATGATCTTGGCATGAACACTCCGGGTGGGTTTGGCGAGTATATTCGCGTTCCAGGCGATTGGGTCGTGCCGCTGCCGGATGGGCTGAGCCTGAAAGAGAGCATGATGATCGGCACATCCGGTTTGACAGCCGCACTTGGAGTGGAGAAAATCATCCATCAAAACATTGAGCCAAAAAGTGGCTCTTTACTTGTAACGGGAGCTACAGGCGGTGTAGGTTCTTTTGCCGTGGCACTTTTGTCTCATTTGGGTTTTGAAGTCACCGCAGTTACGGGAAAACCCGATCAAAAAGAGTGGCTCATGAAAATCGGTGCCGATAGAATAATCAGCAGAGAAGAAGTAACGGACGTTCCCGATAAACCCCTTCTCACTTCCCGCTGGATTGCCGCCATTGATACGGTTGGCGGAACAATGCTGGATGCTGTGATTCGCCAGACTGCCCACAACGGCACTGTCACCTGTTGCGGTAATGTGCTGGGGCATCAGCTCGAAACCAGTATCTATCCGTTTATTCTGCGCGGTGTGTCTTTAATTGGGATTGACTCAGGAATTGCCCTAATGGAAGACCGCAAGCGAATCTGGAACAGACTCGCCCATGAGTGGAAACATTTTGCCCTTGAATCACTTACAACTCCCTGTACCCTGGAAGATCTGCCCGAAGAGATCAGCAACATACTAAGTGGGAAACAGGTTGGGAAAAAGGTGGTTTTCCTCCAATGATAACTTTCACCGACTAATTACCTGGCAGACAGCTAATTGAGAAGTACCAATTGTAGAAATGAATGATAATTCCTTCTATTTTTTTATATAGATGACTCGAAATAATCAAGAAAGCCGAAAACTCATGAAACCCATAAAAACCACAATCTCGGCAACTATCCTTTTTTTCTTGCTGCAGGGAGCCGTTCTTGCGCAAAGCGATAGTCTGGCCGAAATTTTTAAAACTCACATGAACGAAACTGTTCAAAATGTAAAGAACAGTGACAATGCCATCGAAAAACGTGCAATACTGGATACATCTTTCAACAAAATACTAAAGGCTGTTGAAAGAATTGAAAAGAGTGGACAGCTTACAGAAGAAGAATTTGCACAACTTCAAACATTTAAACACTCTATTGAAGA
The DNA here is from genome assembly GCA_035312505.1 of Balneolaceae bacterium. Classification (GTDB taxonomy): domain Bacteria; phylum Bacteroidota; class Rhodothermia; order Balneolales; family Balneolaceae; genus Rhodohalobacter. The sequence goes on from DATGBT010000034.1 coordinate 5,090, forward strand.
AAAGTCGGACCAGCTAAACGGCCAAAACGGTTTTGAAGAAGTTGCTGATGAGGATCTCGAAGATTTTTCTGACTATTCTCAGCAGGCAATGGAACAAGCTGACAGAACCCTAACCCTCAGTTTAACCACGGTTCTGCTTGTCGTTATTATCTTACTACTTATTTGACTTTATAAACGTCTCAAATTTATCGTTTGGGGCGTTTTCTTCTTTAACCGGATACGATTGAAAAAAGCCGCATTTTTTTGTCTGCTTCTTTTGATGGCTCTCCTCGTCGGATGCAGCAGTGTTAAAACTGTGTATGAGCAATCGCCTGAAGCCACAAAAGAGGATAGTCATTATATGGTTATCACCTATATCCATGGGGACGGTGATTATCTCTTCCACGATCAAGACGGAAAGGCGGTTCGGGCCGATGATAACGCCTTGCGGAAACTTCACAAATCTGCAAAGGAGGCCACAAATGGCGAATACTTCATATTCCATCCGCAAGGAAAAAATAAATTCTTGCGGCTTTTCCCCCGTAGGAATAATCAGCTATACCATTACAGAAACGGGGAGTTAATAAACCTGATCTCTTACCGTAACGAATCGGACAGTGGGTCTTTTCTTGAAACAGAATCAAGAATCTTGCGAGATTTAAAATCGCCGAAATCCACTGGCACATACAGAACGGTGTTTCTCTACTTCGGGCATGAAATTCCCCTGTATCACGGAAAATCCTATCACCGCTCCAGGCCCGGTGTTGACGTAAATACAGCAACCTTTGCGAACGGAATTCGGAAATTAATCCCTGAAGACGAACGGTTTGATCTCATAGCACTCTCAACGTGTAATAACGGGAGTCCTGCAATGGTGCATCAGCTTCAAAATAGATCTGATGTTGTGCTGGCTTCTCCTCAAAATTTGCACCTCTCTCACCTGGACACAGAACAACTTTTCCTTCTGGAGACTGCCCCGGAAATATCAACCTTTCAGCTTGCTGAAAGGTTGGCCGAAAGCACGTTTGAACGGCTCACGAAAACTGTTCAGACAGCCGTTACTTTATCAGTCTACGACATGGATAAGCTGGAATCAGTGATGGATCAATTCTATGTACAATCTGAAGAGTTTGTCGATCAGAAAAATCCCAATCTATACAGGGACAATATCGACTGTTCAAAACTGCCCTTCTTTGCTTCAGGAAAATATTCTCCAGGGGTAAGTACTCTGTTCCGTCCGGCTAAATTTGGCAGAAATACCGGAGATTCGACGCACTCCGGTTGGGGATGCAAGGGGCTTTAAGCGATTTTGAACGTATTGCAGACTTCCGGAGAGCTCACTATTTCATAATAGCTCACTCGGGCAGCTGCCAGATGTCCACTCGGTCCAAGGCGATGTATGGAACTGCCACCCGTCTGCGTTCTGTGTCTATGCCGATATCGGCAGGACGGCCCGGTACGTGAATAACCACACGGTCTTCCCCATCAAAAAGAACATGAAGAGTCGAATCTACCTGGCTCGCCGCAATCATTCGTCCATCTAAAAATTCGATGCCGTCGAAATTGCCGCCACTTTGGGCGTTAACATAATCCGTGTAACCCAATTCACTTTCATCCAGCGCAATAAATTGCAATGCACCGCCCCATGGAGCCAGAACAATCTGGTTTTCACCATCGCGGCCAATTCCATTTGGCGGCGCCGGAAGGTTTTCTATCAGAAGCTCCGGCGTGCCATTTTCAATAACATATACGCTTGATGTTCCCGTATCGGTCACGTACAGGTTTCCGCCCGCTCCCTCAACAATATCATTCAGGAAACCAAGTTCAAAAGCTGTAAAATCGATAAACTCCTCTTGCTCACCCGACATTCTGTTGAATCCGTGAATACCGTCTGCATCGGCAGCCCACAGCATGTCGCCAGATATATACATACCGCGCGGACCGTGCATGGGATATTCGTCGGTGCCCGTCATAAATTCCAGTTCTTCGATATCTCCTTCCACACTCATCTTAGAGATAAATCCATTTGCATCACCCGCAGCGTCTCCGTTAAAGTTTGCAATAAAATAGACATCCTGTCCCGGATCGTATCGTACCGCCTCGGGGCCGGAAAACCCGCCAATACTGACCACAATATCTGATGAATCCTGAACCGAACTCCAGCTTAACACATCGCTCTCTGCTGAAGAGTCACTCTCTTCAGGGGTACATGCTGAAAAAAGGCCAAAACAGATCACTAAACCGGGTAAAAAAGAAGAGATTAATCGAAAAATCATAAAGGTTCATTTAATTGGTATTGAATGCAGCGCAGTGTTATAGAACTACTATATACTATTTCCTGCCTTTAAAGACAATGAATTGGCTAACTGCGTAAAAAAAGTCTGGATGTAGAGAAATCCCGTACTCCAAATAGTAGAAACAACGATACATAGATTGCGATCATCGTATGTCCCACCGTCCTTAATAGCATGTTCTGAGAGAATTAATTGCGTATATATTGCGTACTCAGTAAACCTGTTAGAAAAACAAAGAAACTCTAAACCACCATCAACCATGAAACAGCACATCGCTCACATAGCTTTGATTGTAAAAGATTACGATGAAGCCATTAATTTTTACACTGAAAAATTAGACTTCAAACTCTTGGAAGACACAAGAATTGATGAAGATAAGAGGTGGGTATTGGTTGCACCACCAGGTGCTAAAGAGTGTTGCTTGCTGCTTGCAAAAGCGAGCCATGAAAAACAAGCTGAATGCATTGGAAATCAAACAGGCGGCAGAGTTGGTTTCTTTCTTTTCACAGATGACTTTTGGAGAGATTATAAGAAAATGAAAAGCAAGAAAGTGCATTTTGTAAGACCGCCATCTGATGTTGAATATGGAACGGTTGCTGTATTTGAAGATCTATACGGGAATTTGTGGGACTTAATAAAGCCTAATAAAAACAATAAAGGATTGATTGAAAAGTAAATATTCAGAATTGATATAACATTGAATGCTACTTTATGTAAAGTTTCATTGACATTTGAATAATTTCGATTTACTTTATGTAAAGTTTACTTAACTCTAATAATGAACACTCATGAACTCCCTGACTATGAACGCAACAATAAAGCGATCAATCAAAAATCTTGCTATCTGGACTGCCGCTTGGCTCGTTTCTACGGCAATAGCTGTATTTGGACCCATCCTCCTTTGGGAGTCAAATACACTTCTCAGCGTCATTTTCATTCTTATAAACGTGGCCGTTGGTTTGGGAATGGTACTGGCCAACATCCGCCATTTACTGTCGCTCGATGAAATGCTCCAAAAAATTCAGCTTCAGGCAATGGGTATTACACTCGGAGTTACATTAATTGCAGGCATTGCGTATTCAATCGCCGATACGACTAACGTTATTTCACAGGATGCTGAAATTTCTTTTTTGGTTATTCTGATGGGCTTAACATATATCACAACATCCGTAATTCTGAACAAGAAGTACGAATGAAAAACAGACTAAAAGTTTTACGGGCCGAAAACGACTTTACGCAGGCCGATCTGGCTGAAAAACTGGAGGTATCGCGCCAGACGGTGAACGCCATTGAAACCGGTAAGTATGATCCCAGTTTACCACTTGCGTTTAAAATAGCAAGGCTGTTCGGGCAGCCTATAGAGCAGATTTTTGATGATGAGGCAAGCTAGGTTTTACCCACTAAATTATCTACAGCTCAAATTCAAAATCGTAGTAGTGGGTACCCTCTTCGATTCGGATAGCCATTTTCCCGGTGAGTCCTTTTAGCTCTCCGGTTCCGGTATCAGGAACTACTTCCAGGACCAACCTGTCTTGGCCCCTCTCCATTATTCCGTAATGCTGTAAAACAAAACTACCTGTTTTTCCAGCCAAAGAGCCACTCACCTGCTCAATGGCAACATATCCGGCCGAGCCCTTCACCGATGTCATTGCACTCAGCATTTCACCTTTACTTTTTGCCTTTAATTCGCCATTCCATGTCTTTTCGATCGACATTCTGCCCAGTTTAACTCCATTCCCGCCTTTGGCATACCCATCGAGGGGATTCAAAATAGCGTTAAATGTTCCTGTAATATTCATTGCGTTTGATAGAATTTACGTTTGAAATGAAAAATCAAAGATCGTGATATTTTTTATGAAGAGATTGTTAGTGACAGTGCTGATGAGCTTCCGACCAGGTTTGTCCCGCGGGACAGTCGGGCGAGCTGCCACCGGATATAGCCATGCCGGCAAACCAAAGCCCGAGAACAACCGCAACGGCGATTGCAATCATCCCAAGTTTGGAGCCAGTTTTAGCATTATCCTTTTCCATGTGGCAATTCTTGTATTTCTTGCCACTTCCACAGTGGCAGGGATCGTTTCGGTTCGGTTTTTCAGCCATAATGCTTCTTCATTTTTTTGGGTTTGATCCAATAATAGTAAAAAAAGAATAGATGTGAACCTAAATTCCCACTTGCTTTGGTCGGTTGTCCACTCTTTTTACCTGAAAAAAAGTTTCTTAAATCTGTTAAATATGCAAACACCCTAGTAGCTGCATATGAGAGGCTACACCGTTTATACAGGAATCAGGATTTTTCGTGATAAATGATTTCAATAACAATATTATGATTCTCTCTTCACAATTTTTCACATTATTAAACAGCCACAACAGTCATCAGAAGGCTTTTACAGGAATTCCCATCAATATTATGGTGACAAATATAATTTTATCGGTTAGCTTCAGCTGCATACTTTCATGTCAGTGGGGGTGCATCAAATCGAAATCATTGTAAACCAGTTAGCACATGGAATTTTTACCGGCCATTATTGGAATTGTTGTGTTGGTGCTTTTAGTCACCTGGATTAAACTCGACACGTTCATCTCATTTATGCTGGTTTGCCTGATGGTTGGCCTCATGGGTGGACTCTCTGTGGGAGAGACGATCACTGCAATTCAAACGGGAATTGGCAACACACTGGGAGGCCTGGTTATTATCCTTGTATTTGGCGCTATGCTGGGAAAACTGGTAGCCGAAAGCGGCGCTGCCAACAAGATCACCAACAGCCTGGTAAGCATGTTTGGGCAAAAGAGAATTCAGCTTGCGCTAATCGTAACGGGTTTCATTGTAGGTATTCCCATGTTTTACACAGTTGGGTTCGTAATTCTCGTTCCGCTTGTAATTGCCATTGCCTACAACACAAAACTGCCGCTGCTCTACGTTGGTCTGCCCATGATCGCCTCCCTTTCTGTAACACATGGTTTTTTGCCTCCCCATCCGGCTCCCACGGCCATTGCCGGCGTATATGGGGCCGACCTCGGACTCACTCTCATCTATGGAATAATTGCCGGGATTCCTGCAATTCTGGTTGCCAAATTCGCCCTTCAAAAAACGATGGTGAAAATTCAGCCTGAACTGAACCGTGATTTTATTGCTGAAACAAATGATGATTATCCCGTTCCTTCGCTGTGGGTCTGCCTTCTCATCGCGCTGATGCCGGTTGTATTTATTGGCGGGGCTTCCCTTATACAGGCAGTTGTGGGAGAGAACGTTATTATTTCGGCGCTGGGTAATCCTGCACTGGCCATGCTCCTTTCTGTAATTGCCGGAATCTATTTTCTTGGAGTGAGAACAGGACGGAAGATGACAGAGGTGATGGGGTATTTAACCGCAGCGATTGCCAGTATTGCTGTGGTGTTGCTGATTATTTCGGGCGCTGGCGCCTTCAAAGAGGTCATGGTGAGTACAAACATCAGTGACGCATTGGGGCAGGCTCTTGGCAGCCTCGGGATGTCACCGATTCTGCTTGCATGGCTGATCGCCGCCATCATCCGCGTAAGCGTGGGGTCGGCAACCGTTGCTGCACTGACCGCCGCCAGCATTATGGCCCCCATGATTGGAAACACCACGGTTGCCCCCGAACTTCTTGTACTGGCAACCGGCGCCGGAAGCATCACCTTTTCGCACATTAATGATGGTGGATTTTGGTTGTTTAAAGAATATTTTAACGTCAGTATCAAAGAAACACTGATGTCCTGGACGCTGATGGAGACAATTGTTTCCGTTGTTGGACTGATGGTTGTTTTACTCCTTAACTACATTATTTGATTAGCCCTATGAAAAAGCTCGAAGAACAAATAAAAAAACTTAAATTAACACTCCCGCCAGCACCCGCTGCTGCCGGCGTATACAAACCGGTTATGATTGTCGATAAGATGCTCTATGTATCGGGACAGGCGCCTGTTCGAAACGACTCCAGCCTCATCACCGGCAAACTCGGAAAAGACCTTGATACCAAAGAGGGATATGAGGCAGCACGGCAGGTTGGCCTTACCATGCTCTCCTCTATTAAAAGCCAGATTGGGGATCTCAACAAAATCAAACGGCTGGTAAAAACGCAGGGGATGGTAAACAGCACGATGGATTTTCATGAGCAGCCACAGGTTATCAACGGGTTCAGCGAGCTTTTTGTGGAGCTTTTGGGAGATGATTACGGAAAAGGGGCCAGAAGTGCAGTGGGAATGATCTTACCCGAAAATATTGCCGTGGAAATTGAAGCGATTTTTGAACTCTATTAATGATGCCTTACTGGTTTGAAATTAACAATCACGACCAGATTCTGAGCCCCGCACTGCTTTTTTATCCTGAACGGATTCGCAGCAATATCCAAAAAATGATAGAAATTGCGGGGTCGCCGGAACGGCTCCGGCCTCACGTTAAAACCTACAAGTGCCGGGAGATCGTGAAGATGCAGATGGATGCGGGAATTACCCGGTTTAAATGCTCCACACTGGCTGAAGCCGAGATGCTGGGCATGTGCAAAGCACCTGATGTGTTGATTGCCTATCCGTTAACAGGGCCGAATCAAAACGGCTACCTTCGGCTCATCAATCAATTCCCGGATACCTCGTTCTCTACACTGGTGGATCATCTGGATCAGATAGCCCAATGGAAAAGCAAATTGAAAGAACCTCTTCGTGTGTATATTGATTTAGATGTGGGCATGCACCGTACGGGCATCAAACCTGAACTGGCCGATGAACTTGTTTCCCTTCTGAAGGAAGAACCGTTCTCTCTTGCTGGCTTTCATGCCTATGACGGACATATCAGGGATAAAGACCCCAAACAGCGAAAGGCGTCTGTCGAGCACTCTTTTTTAGCAGCAGAACGCCTGATACAGCCATTTAAAGAATCAATAACATTTATCGCCGGCGGCAGTATTACGTTTCCGATTCACGCTGCAACCCCCGGCCGAGAGTTATCGCCGGGCACAACGCTACTCTGGGATCGGGGGTACGGTAAAAGCTTTCCTGATCTGGATTTTGACATTGCGGCCACGCTTCTTACCCGCATCATCAGTAAGCCAGAACCCGATCAGATCTGCCTAGATCTCGGTTATAAAGCTGTAGCATCCGAAATGAAGCAACATGACCCTGTCTATTTTCCACAGTTCCCTAACGCAAAATTCATTGGGCATAGCGAAGAGCACCTCGTTGTAAAAACTCCGGATGCAAAAAACCTGAGGCCGGGAAATGTCCTTTATGGATTTCCCTGGCACATCTGCCCAACCGTGGCCATGCACGCAAAGGCCGGAATTGTAAAGAACCACACCGTAACCGAATTCTGGGACATCGCCTCCCGCCAAAGAACATACACACCCGATTTGTCATGAAAACAAAACCACTGATTGTTGATGCCCATCTTGACCTCTCCATGAACGCCATGGAGTGGAACCGCGACCTTCGCTGGTCTGTCGATGACATTCGTGAATCGGAGAAGAAGATGTCTGATAAACCCGATCGCGGAAATGGTACCGTTTCGTTTGAAGCCTTACGGAAAGGGAATATCGGGCTGGTTGTAGGAACACAGATTGCGCGGTTTTCCACCGAGACTAAAAGCATGCCCGGAGCCAGCTGGAACTCACAGGAACAGGCGTGGGCACAAACGCAGGGACAGCTTGCCTGGTACAGCGCAATGGAAGATGACGGTCAGTTGACCCAGATCACCAATCTTACAGAACTGGACGCCCATCTGCAGGCCTGGGAAAACGATTCTGAAAACAGACCCATTGGGCTGATCCGAAGCCTCGAAGGTGCCGACTCCATCATCAGTTTTGAACACCTTCAAAAAGCATACGATGGCGGATT